>JAOAEQ010000007.1 GCA_026416715.1 bacterium | reverse complement strand
AGGTAGGGTCTTGCCCGTATTTTTCCCTGAAACGGAGAAAGGTTTTTATTAATAGCCCGCCGGAACCGCAACATGGGTCGTAAACTTCCTGCCCCGGTTCTGGGTTTAAAATATATCCCATCAATATGGCAACTTCCTTCGGCGTGTAAAATTCTCCCGCTGATTGACCGCTTCCCTCTGCAAACTTCCTCAAAAGATATTCATAAGCTCTGCCCAGTATGTCAGGCTCTACGTCTTTTTTGTCTAAACGATGTTTGCCGAGAATTTCTATAAGTCTTTTCAGGCTTTCATCACTTATGAGCCGTTGTCCTGCTGTGGTAGCGTTAAAATCTACAATGTCAATTACGCCCTGCAGTTTTGGATTTTCCCTAGCAATTGCTCTTACCACATCGGTGAGATATTCGCCTAGCCCTATAGTCAGCTTTGAGATGGCAGACCATCTTGCCTGCTCAGGTAGATAGAACCGAACAAGATTATGGTCTTTCTCAATCAGCTCTTCAGCAGTTTTTCTGCTGGTAAATTTTTCTCCAAGTGCTTCAAGTTCATCATCAAAAACATCTGAAAGTCTTTTTAAAAAGATTAGCGGCAGTATATAATCTTTATACTTTGGTGCATCAACCTCTCCTCTTATACTACAAGCAGCCTCCCATAACCAGTTTTCAAGTGTTTTTATATCTAAACTGTTATTTACCATGTTCTACTCCTCAATAGAAAATACTTTTAACTGTCCATGTTTTAGAAGTTCTTAAATTGTATCATAATTTGGAGTCATTCTCCTTCTCTCTCGAGCTAACACTGACCTCTCAGCAAATTTTTTGATAAAATTAATGGTAAGATTTTAGATTAAGTCGAATTCAAGGGTATTATTCTTCTTACGCTTACGCGATAGCTAGTATCTTTACTAGCGGAATCTAACAATACCAATAGGCATCGAATGTATCTAGTGATTATACTATCAAATATTCAACATTATAGCAAGAATAGTTAAGGAATCATTATACACTCTAGGTAGGTCGGGAAAAGAAATGTTACTTTATGGAAATGGCTGCCCCGCTAGGACTCGAACCTAGACAAACAGATCCAGAGTCTGTCGTGCTGCCAGTTACACAACGGGGCAGTGAATTTGATTTGTATATATACATTGTATCATTATCGGTTGAACTTCTGCAATGAACACTACCCGAATTCGCACGCAATCATATGTTTATCCATCGACTATTTCTAAAAAAAATAAAAAGGATTTTAGGATATCTCTATTTTTTAAAGTGCCTAAAATCCTTCACTCTCTTGCTGAATGCAAATTATCTATATCTGATACGCCCAACTATAATCATCATCATTTTGCTCTAGATATCGCTGTTCTAATTCAGCGATTCGCCGTTGTTCATCTTCATCATACCAGGTGAAACTGGGCATCTCGTGGTCTTCCCAGAGCGTTTCCGGACTCGTTATCACTCTTCTCCGCCGACCACGCCGTCGCGGTTTATTTGATATCGTACTCTGCATCGGTGAGACTCCTTTTTTTCTACGTCCCATAGTATTCTACCTCCTTCAATGATAACGATGTTTTGCCTGCTATATAAAAAAAGGAGAGTTATTATATACTAAATACCTAGAAAAGTCAAATTAAAAATGGTTGTTAACAAAACTAAAATTCTATAAATTTGTATAGTTGATTTGGCTCACTGTGAAACCCCATTGAAATTGGTATTACAGGTGTTTAGTGGAAACTTGAGGTTATTCTGAACTAGTTCGGTGCAGCTCCAAATCCGTTCGAAATCCGAAGCGGAAGCGGAGAGAAATTAAGGCAATAAGCTATTGCCTTAATTCTCTTATACTCTTTCTAGGTTATTCTAACTGATTATGCTAAAATAGTTATTTATATATCAGCTACGAATAAATATGCGCAAATATTCGTATTCGTAGCAAATTAAGTTCTATATATGCCATTTATTATCGGAACAGCAGGTCATATTGACCATGGGAAAACGGAATTAATTAAAGCGTTAACCGGTATCGAAACGTATCGGTTCAAAGAAGAACGGGAACGTGGAATAACCATTGACATCGGATTTGCGTATTTCGATTTACCGACGGGCGAACGAGCTGGAATTGTTGATGTTCCTGGTCATGAACGTTTCATCCGAAATATGCTCGCCGGAGCGACAGGAATAGATTTAGTGTTATTTGTTGTTGCTGCCGACGATGGGGTTATGCCGCAAACGCAAGAACACCTGGAAATTCTGCATTTGCTAGGGGTAAGCCACGGAATATTCGTTATCACCAAAATTGATTTAGTTACGCCGGAACGTATCCAAACGGTCATCCAACAAATCCAGCGGTTATCCGCAAATACTACCTTAGCCCACTTCCCAATTCTCCAGGTCTCTGCAATAACCGGACAAGGAATTCCTGAACTGAAACAAAAGATTATTGAAGAATCGAAAACTGTTCCTGTTCGACCAACAACCGGCTATTTCCGTATGCCAATCGATCGCGTATTCGTTCTACCTGGATTCGGGACGATTGTTACCGGAACTCCTGCATCCGGTATAATCCGACAAGGTGACCCGGTTCGCATTCTACCACAGAATATCGAAACCCGTGTGCGTAGTATCGAAGTGCATAATGTTCCAGCAGAACTAGCGCAAACTGGTCAACGAACTGCGCTCAATCTTCCAGGAATAGAGAAAATTCAACTCCATCGTGGGAATGTTGTCTGTGCCCCACAGTTGAAAAGAACCACCACCCGAATTGATGTCCAATTCTATCTGCTTCCATCAGCGAAATTAGACCTGAAATCCGGAATAAAATTACGGTTGCATACCGGAACCGCAGAAGAACTTTGTCATATCCACTTCTGGAACCGAGCGAAATTGTTTCCGGGAGAAACAGCGTTCGCGCAATTGAAGTTGCAAACGCCGCTCGCAGTTTGGCGAAATGACCGATTTATTCTCCGCGACGAACAAGCACAACATACACTCGGCGGAGGTAAAATTATCAACGCATTCGCTGAACGATATCGATTGCCAACTGAATCAATTATTTCTGCAATGCACCATTTAGCTTCAGATAATTTGAAAGAAATTGTAGTTCAGTTCCTAGCTATATCGCAACATCTAACGATTCCAGTTTCGGATTTAGCAGAATATGTAAATCAGCGAATAGAAGAAACATTTGCATTCCTCAATACTATCGAAGAAATCAAAGTCTTCGAATCGGAAACTATTCCTGAAGCTGCATTACAATCCCGAATCCAACTAATGAAGGAGAATATCATTGGACGGATTCGCGAGTTCCATCAAAAAGAACCATTACAGCCGGGAATAGATTACGAATCATTAAAAAGCTTGGTTGCTCCAGAAGTAGTACCGAAAATATACCGACAAATTATCGCAGAATTAGTCTCGCAGCAGAAAATTATTACTGAAGGTAAATTTATCCGATTGCCTGAACATCAAATTGTATTTACCCCAGAAGAACAGAAAATTCGGGATTCGATTATTACATTATATAAAACTCGGAAATTTGACCCGCCTCGTATTGAAGAAATCTCTGCTTTACTGCACCTATCGGATAAATCGGTAATGAAAGTTTTAAAAGCATTAGAACAGCTTGGTATATTCATTAGGTTATCAACGGATATTTATCTGCGAAAAGATGAGTTTGAAGAAGCGAAATCAAAACTAATCGAGCTATTTACTAAATCTGCTTCTGGTCAGGTTAAAGCTGCGGAATTCCGAGATGCGTTAGGAACATCTCGGAAATTAGCTATCCCATTACTTGAATATTTTGATAGAATAGGATTAACTTTGCGAAAAGGTGATTATCGTATCTTAAGAAAACATTAAATCTTACTGCAGAAGCACAGAGCACAATTATAGGTAGCTCTACTAACTCCTATCTTCTGACTACTGTTTACTGTTTCTACCGGAAGAGGATGGCGACCGGTGTCGCTGCCGGACTTCAAATCCGTGTGTTCCGATGACGAATCGGGATGGTAGGTTCGACTCCTATCCTCTTCCGCCAGACTTCGCTAAAGCTTCGTCTGGCAGGCCAGACTATGCATAGCTTATACTAAATTTAAGCAAGAAAGGAATCAATATGTGGTATGTTTATATTCTAAAAGATAAAGAAAATACGATTTATATTGGGTCAACAAATGACTTAAAACGGCGAATGGCTGAACATAAAGCCAATAAATGCTACACGACTAAACAGATGAAAGAAATAGAGTTAGAAACATATATCGCAGTAAAGAAGGAAAATACCGCAAGAAAATTGGAAAAATATTTAAAAGGAGGATCTGGAAAAGCTTTTCTAAAGAAACGACTTTTATCCGACGAAGTTTCAACGAAGTCGGACCTATCCTCTTCCGCCAGACTTCGCTAAAGCTTCGTCTGGCAGGCCATCTTTCTCTTATTGAACATAAAAACAATAGATATAATTCTTTCTCTTGATAGTTATATTCCATTTATTCCGATTTTAATCTATAATAGTAATATCAATAAATACAGTTAAGAAAGGGTAATAGTATGGATAAACCGAAAAAAGTAGTTTTAGCGTATTCTGGCGGATTAGATACGTCCGTCATGATAAAATGGCTGGTTGAAAAATACGGCTGTGAAGTTATCGCGTTCACCTGCGATATCGGTCAGGGAGAAGAATTGGAACCGTTGCGGGAAAAAGCGATTAAAACTGGTGCGAGTAAAATCTATATTCAAGATTGCCGAGAAGAGTTTGTTAACGACTTTATCTTTCCCGCATTGAAAGCGAACGCTATTTATGAAAATAAATATTTATTAGCTACCGCACTTGGTAGACCGCTTATTACCAAACATCTGGTAGAAATTGCAAAAAAAGAGAACGCGGATGCCGTTGCCCACGGTTCTACCGGAAAAGGCAATGACCAAGTCCGATTTGAAGTTTCTGCAATGGCGTTAGCGCCGGAATTGAAGGTATTAGCGCCGGTTCGAGAATGGGAATTAAAAACCCGAGAAGAAGAAATCGAATATGCCCAAAAACACGGGATTCCGGTTTCGGCAACGAAAAAGAGTCCGTATAGTCTCGACTTAAACTTATGGGGAATGAGTATAGAATGTGGAGTTCTCGAAGATCCTTGGGTAGAACCGCCGGCAGATATCTATAAATTAACGGTTGCGCCGGAACTTGCACCGAAAACGCCAACGTATGTCGAAATTGAATTTGAAAAAGGTATCCCTGTGGGACTAAATGGACAACGGAAAAATCCGGTAGATTTAATTACCGAATTAAACAAGATTGCAGGAGCGAATGGTATCGGCAGAAGTGATTTAGTTGAAAACCGATTGGTTGGTATTAAGTCACGTGAAGTGTATGAAGCGCCAGCAGCAACTGTATTACATTGGGCACATCGTGAGCTAGAAGCAATGACGCTTGATCGGGAAACCGCGCATTATAAAGAGTTGATAACCCAGCGGTATTCTGAACTCGTTTATTACGGACTCTGGTTTTCACCGCTGAAAAAAGCACTCGATGCGTTTATTGATGTTACCCAAGAAACCGTAACCGGAACTATCCGAATGAAATTACTTCAAGGAACTTGTGTTGCAGTTGGTCGGAAATCGCCATATTCGTTATATAAACTTGATTTGGCAACGTATGAAAAAGGAGATTTATTCGACCAGAGTTTATCGAAAGGGTTTGTTGAAATCTTCGGCTTACCGATAAAAATTGGCGCTGCGGTTCGTGCAAAGAAATAACTGGTAGAACAATAAAAATTTAACGAGGCGTATCGGTATACGCCTCATCTTTTTTGAGGGATAAACGATGAAGATGAAAATGAACCATAAATATTATATATATTCGATAACAATTCTAATATGTTTAATTTTAGTTTGTTCACCAGCACCAGCCGCAGCAAAAAAGGTTAAGCTGACAATTTTATATACGAACGATGTTCACGGCCATATTCTGCCGTTTGACGATGCATACCAAGGGAAAGATGCGGGTGGAATCGCTCGACGAGTAACTGTCATTAAGCAAATTAAAAAACAGAATCCCAATACGCTACTGCTTGATGCTGGCGATTTATTATCCGGCACGCCAATCTCTGGATTCTTTAAAGGGGAAGCGGATTGGAAATCAATCGAATTAGCTGGATACGACGCTATGGCTATCGGAAACCACGATTTTGATTACGGACAAGAGGTGTTACGGAACGCAATAAAAACTTGCAAGGTGCCATTACTTTCAGCAAATATCATTGAACAATCGACCGGTAACTTACTAGCGAAACCATATCTATTCAAATCTTATTCAGGATTAACTGTTGCAATTATCGGATTGACTACGCCCACAGCACCAACTTCAACTCATCCGAAAAATGTAGTCGGATTAAGTTTTGGTAATCCCCAAGAAACAGTTCAAAAATATCTACCCGAATTGCGGAAGAAAGCGAAATTGATTATTGTCTTATCTCATCTTGGTTACGGAGAAGACCGGGAATTAGCTGAACAGGTTAATGGCATTGACATTATTGTCGGTGGACACAGTCATACAAAATTGTTGAATTATCAAGAAGTGAATAGAACGATAATCGTTCAGGCATTACAATGGGGATTATACCTCGGTCGGCTAGATGTAACCGTGGAGAAAGGGAAAATAATAGATAAAAAAGCAGAGTTGATTCCTATAACGAATACCATTCCAGAAGATACAAAAGTCGCACAAGCGCTATCAGTCTATGCGGATAAAGTCAAACAGAAAATGGCTGAAGTAGTAGGGGAAACGAAAGTGGATTTAGTGCGCGGAACATACGAAAATCCGCAGTCGAACTTATCAACGTGGATTGCCGATGTCTTCCGTGAAACGGCACAAGCGGATATTGCGTTTCAGAATTCAGGTGGTATTCGCGCAAATATTAATAAAGGGAAAATAACGTATAACGACATTTACTCGGTTTTGCCGTTTGAAAATGTTTTGGTCACCATTGAATTAACCGGAGCACAGGTTCAAGAGCTATTCGATTTCATCGCTAGCGCAGCGCAATCCGGTCGCGATTCCGGGCAGATTTCCGGCGCAACGTTTACCGTCCGCGACGGGAAAGCCGTAAATATTTTAATCGGCGGAAAACCGTTATCCCTTGATAAAACCTATAAACTAGCAACAAACGATTTTCTCGCTAGCGGTGGTAGTCGGTTCACGGTATTAAAACAAGGGAAAATCATTCACTATGGCGACAATTTACGCGATGTACTTATTAACTACTTAAAAACCCATCCGGTTATAAACCCGGTATCCGAAGTGAGAATCAAATTTTAATAGAATAATGGTTTGATAGCAAGCAGTACGGGACGACGGTTTTTTAAGGAAAGGAAGAAAGCGAAAACGGTCTCAATCATACATGCGTTAAACGTTCATCTGGGAACATGAAGAAACTTTTGATCACATTAAATAACGAAATTATTTTTGCCGACCCCGGTCAAGAAGTACAGCATATTTTATCCGCACACGATTTAGAAGCATGCCGAAATGGAACTGCAATTATCGTTGACCAATGGGGTAACGAAGTCGGACTCGAGGGCGCTTTATTTTCTGGTGAAAAACTGACAGTTAAGTATATTACCAATTCAAATTCCTAGTTTACAATTCCTAAATCAAACTAAGGTAAAAATCTAAAGATTCATATAATGCGCAATAATATTTTCATCTCATTCCTATTATTCTTTGTGTTAAATTCTTGGTTGTTTGCAAGCAACCAAAATCCGGAAAATGGAATTTATTTTTCTGAAACCGACCCCAATCCAACGAGGTATTTATCCGCTGATTCCGCTACTTTCATCGATGCGAGTGTTTATACCAACTATCTTCTAGCTACCTACTACCAAGAAATTGACGATCGAGAAAGTATGATTTCTGAATTGCAACAAGCGATTGAACTCAAGCCAGATGACCCGAGATTACGGTACGAACTCGCTGAAGCTTACTATCGCAATAACGACTTCGACCAAGCGTTAACCGTTCTCGGTAAGCTTAACCAATTGGATGCGAAATACGCTTCCGCCTACCTCCTTGCTGGGAAAATCTACATTCATCTCAATAAACCTGAACAAGCATTAGCGGCATTATCACAGGCGACAACTTACGCTCCCACTGATTGGGAAAGCTATATCCAGCTTGCCCAACTTTTACAAGAGGAAAATAAAATTAATGAAGCTATCACGGTATATCATCAAGCAGCAGCAATCAAACCGGACGATTTTTTATCCCAATTCCGGTTGGGATTCCTCTCTGCCCAAAATAAGAACTACACTGATGCGATTACCTATTATCAACGCACCATTCAGCTGGCACCACGATATCTACCGGCATATTTTTATCTTGGTTTCATTTACGATATCACTGGAAACATAACCGATGCCGCATCGACTTATCAATCTGCATTAATTATTGAACCGCGATCCCCGGAATTACACTACCGTCTCGGTATACTCTATCAACGGCAGAAACTCTATGAAAATGCTATTCTAGAACTAGAACAGACCCTGCAGTTAGATACGACAAATATCCAAGCGCGATTCGCGCTCGGTGAATGTTATTTCTTCAACAATCAACTGATGCAGGCGCAAGCGCAATTTGAACAGTTAACTACACACCGTCGGCTCGGGATTCGCGCTCAATATTATCTCGGGCTCATTGCTGAAATGCAACAGAATTACCTCATTGCATTAGACAGATTCACTACCGCATTAAGTCTCGATATCTATGCAGCGGATAAAGATGAAGCATATATCCATATCTACCAATTATTTAAACAGATAACAAATCTTGCCGGAGCGATAGACTATTTCAAAATGCTCCTAGCCCGAGGGAATAATCAGCCGGTATTCTATTTATGTTTAAGCTGGGCGTATACCGATTTGAAACAGCTAGATAATGCGAAATCCATAACATTAGAAGGATTGACGCGCTATCCCCGTGACGAGGATTTAATATATCAGATGGGAATTATCTATGATCGACTCAATGATACGACGAATGCCGAATTGATGTTCAAAAAAGCTATTGAGATAAATCCGAAAAATGTAGATGCGTTAAATTATCTTGGGTATATGTATGCAGAAAAAGGAATAAAATTAGATGAAGCAGAACAATATATCAAACAAGCATTAAGTTTGGAACCGAATGCTGGTTATATACTCGATAGTCTCGGTTGGGTATACTATAAACAAGGGAAATTTGATGCCGCATTAATCGAACTACAAAAAGCGATTGCCATTACCACCACGGACGCCGTTCTCTACGACCATCTCGGAGATACTTACAAAGCAAAAGGAATGATACAATCGGCGCTTGATGCTTGGAAAAAAGCACTTGAACTCGACCCGTTGAATGAATCTATCCGCAAGAAACTAGAATCGAAATAAACTAATAGTGTCCGAACATCTTCTTAACATCTTCTTACTGAACTGAGCTATCTAAAACGAAATTACCTTAAATAATACTAACAATAGCACTCCCCCACCAACTGCGATTAACCATCCGATTTTCTTTTGGAAAACTAAGGCTAGCACTAATCCAAACGCTATCAATCCAATTCCTGCAAATCCTTTTGCGGCATCAGCTCCCCACGCAATTTTGTTTATTTTCGCTTCCGGACCCCATTCAACCATCAGGTTTTGAATCGAACTGATGAAACGAAGCATGGTATTCACCTCGCTTATCTCCTAACGTTAGGTTGCACTAGCATAATATGAACATGCCGTTTTCTAGTTTATCGCTTTTCCGTTTATGGTGTTTTGCTAACCAGATTATATTTAAACCCGCATAAATGATCCACATCAGCTAAGTCACGATAGTCTATCGGAAAAGCACGGCAAGGAGCGAACCGTTTATCATAAATTATACACTGTTTATCTTTGAGAAACGGACAACGAAATAATAATTGGCAACATCGCGCACATCGTTGACATTGTCCTTGACGTTTCGTAAGCATTGTATAAACGTATTGTTTCTGGAAATGCGCAAGATAGAGTCGTCTAAGTTTACCTTTTGCTTCCTGGAATTTACTTGCCATGCGATACCGGAGATGTTATTTGCGAAGATGTAGTTTCCGGATGTAGCGGCAAATGCGGATGTCTGTCTCCATGAGGCTGAGGCAAGAGATTTTTCGCTGGTAAATATGCTTGGAGCATTGGAATTTTCCATAATGGAATCCGTATATATACCGCAATTCCAATTCCAACATACATCGCAAAAAATGCAAAGATGAGAATAGCATAATAATCAGAAAAAACAATCATTAACCCGGTGATTAAAACCAACATAACCAAAGTATTAAAAGGACGACGTCGTTCTAAATGCGCCCGTTTTAGATTGAAATAGGGAATTTTACTCACCATCAAACATGCCATTAGCACTGCAATGATCGGTAGGGTACGTTGAATTACCAACCATTCATGACTCCGATATACCATAATAGCGGAAAGTAGCAATCCAGCCGCTGCAGGACTTGGTAATCCGACAAACACCTGACTTTCTTCCGTTCGCGCTTGTACATTAAACCGTGCGAGTCGTAATGCCGCACAAATTACATACAGTACACTCGCTGCTAACGCGGCTTTATTATGCCACGAATTTGCTAATCGATACACCAAAAATCCTGGCGCAACCCCGAACGAAACGAGGTCGGATAACGAATCATAATTCATCCCAAAACTACTGCTGGTTCCGGTTAATCGTGCAATTTTTCCATCAAGACCATCAAAAAAAATCGCCCCTAATATCGCCCATAGGGCAAAATCAATTTTGTTATGATAAATATAGGTGATGGCAAGAAATCCACAGAATAAACTCGCCGTAGTAAAAAGATTGGGTAAAATATATATTTTTTTCATAAAAAGGGTGTATTGAATTGAAATTTATTCTAATTTTGTTGAATTATACCTCAGTTAAGTTATTCTTTCGAAGGGGTTAGCACTGCAATAATCGTTTCGCCCGCTTTAACTTTATCTCGCAATTTAACGCGCAGTTCTGCCTCTTTAGGAATAAATATTTCAACCCGAGAACCGAACTTAATTAAACCAATTCGCGCTCCAGAACTAACAGTTTCGCCAATGCCTAGATAACATACAATCCGACGCGCTAACATTCCTGCAATCTGTTTCACTAAAACTCGCTGGGTTCCATTATCAATTCCGACTAAATTATGTTCGTTATATTGTGATGCTTTTCCGCTCAATGCGTTCTTAAACCGACCTCGCTGATAATTAAGATATTTTATTTCACCGGATATCGGCGCTCGATTTACATGGACATCAAAAATAGATAAAAAAATCCCTACCCGTCTTACTGGTTGCTGAAAAAATTTCTCTTCAAATACTTCGGAAATATCAACAATCGTCCCATCTGCTGCTGAGAGTATTGTGTTAGGGTCATCAGAACCGATTCGGTCTGGGTCACGGAAAAAAAAGAGGATAAAACCGAGCGCACCCAACGTAATCAGACCCGGTAACCACAATCGCAAAATGATGCATTGCATACATATGACACTAAAAATAACCACGATATTTCGAGCTTCAGACGATATTCTTATCTTACCTACCCGCATTTTGACAACATCACCTCTTTTTTATGTTTACTTCAAATAGGAGTCATTTCTAAATTTTTATTTATTAACCTTAATAAAATAACACACTTATAATTATATGGTCAAGTAACATTATCTATCAATCCGCACTTGGTTGAACTGTGCACTATGCTTGACAAGACAAATAACCTTAGTTTAATATGTTCTATAAAAGCTATTTCCCGTCGTCCTAGCTTTAGCAGCGGACGATGCCAATGTTTACCATTATTGTTCTTGTAATCCATGGAGAAAGGTATGAAAACAGGTGTAAGTTATTTCGGCAATCGTATTCTCCGTCATGTGAAAGAAGATATGCATGATATCATTGCGCATCATTGTAATTTTGTCGTGCATACGTTTAGCGAAAATGATTTACAATTTTATAAAGAAACAGTGCGAGAAATGGTGCGGATTTGCCACGATATGGGGTTAGAAGTTTATCTCGACCCGTGGGGTGTAGGTGGAGTCTTCGGTGGTGAAGCCTATACTGCGTTTGCTACAAAAAATATTGATGCTCGGCAGATTCGACACGACGGCATTATTACACCGGTCGCTTGTCCGAACCAGCCGAAATTTCGTGCGTTTCTTAAAGATTGGATTCATGTTGCAGTTTCGATGAACCCGCAGGTGATTTTCTGGGACGAACCGCATTTTTATATTCCCGGCTGGTTTGGTGACACACCTGGCTGGACTTGCCACTGCAAAGTGTGTCAGCAACTTTTCCAAGAACAGTTCAATCGACCTCTACCAAAAGAAAAGACTGATGAAGTTATTCAATTTCAACATACTTGTTTATTGGATTTTCTTAACGAGATGTGTACTACCGTTAAAGCGGATAATCCAGCAGTGAAAAATGCTATCTGCGTTCTACCGAGCGAAAATACTGACCATTGGGACCAAATTGCAAAACTAGCTTCAGTAGATATTTTCGGTACCGACCCGTATTGGACTTGGCATAACCGTGATGTTCAAACTTATGTCGGCGAATATGCATCGAAAATTCACGACTACGCAAAAAAGTATCAAAAAGAAGGGCAAATCTGGATTCAAGCGTTTCGTATTCCGCGTGGAACTGAAAAAAATGTCGGCGTAGCAATTGATACCGCTTATGCGCATGGAATTCGGAACATCGCTGCTTGGGGATATGAAGGATGCGGTTGTATGTCGCATATCGCCTGTGATAACCCAAGTTTAGTCTGGGAAATCATCGGCGAACATTATAAACGGTTGTATTTGCTCTAAATTCATACTCTAATTCATTCATGGATATAAAACCGAAAAGATTAACGAAAGGCGATACCATCGGAATCATTGCGCCATCTAGTCCGGTTAAGAAACTCAAACTGAAACGAAGTATTGAACGGCTCAAACAACTTGGATATAAAATCAAACTGGGTAAACATGTATTCGACGAATACGGTTATTTAGCGGGAATTGACCAGGCGCGAGTCGATGATATCAATGAGATGTTCACTGACCCTGAAGTTGACGCGATATTCTGTGCTCGCGGTGGAGTAGGTTCAACGCGAATTATTGCAAAGCTCGACTATGAGAGTATCCGAAAACATCCGAAAATTTTTGTTGGATATAGTGATATCACCGCTTTACTCAATGCTATCCACCAGCAAACTGGATTAATCACATTCCATGCCCCGATGGTCGAATCAGGGTTTAGTCACACTGCGGATACATTCAGTCAAAAACTGCTATTTCAGTTATTATCCAGTCCAAAACCATTAGGGAAAATTGTTTTCCCTACTGATAACCCAGGGTCAGCGGCACATTGGAAAGTTCTGCGGCATGGTATAGCAACTGGGAAATCCATCGCTGGTTGTATCTCGGTTATTCAAACGCTCCTTGGTACCCCTTACGAATTCGACCTACGCAATAAACTATTTTTCTGGGAAGATGTTGATGAAGAACCGTATCGTATTGATCGAATGCTAGCACATTTTAAATTAACTGGTAAGCTGAATCAAGTTACCGCTATTTTAACTGGAAAATTAGTCAATTGCAAACCGAAAATACCCCATAAACCTTCCTTAACGTTACCGCAAATACTGCGTGATATACTCAGTGACTTGAATGTTCCGGTTGTATACAATTTAGGGTTTGGTCATGGGAAAGTAAATTTCCCGATTCCGCTTGGAATTGAAATGAAACTTGATACGTTACGGAAAGAACTCATTTATCTGGAAAGTGCTGTATCGTAACCTGCGGTCATTAGTCAATGACCAGTTAACTATTTAAACATTAACCATCGGAATACCGAACAAATGATGTTACCGGAAAAAATTCGGGACTCCGTATAACAATAATCCAAATATCATCAACACTATTCCAACGAGAAGTGTCAAAGGTTTCCATTTCGATTTTTTACCGAAAGCCATTTCATCAACGGCGAACCAGAAACCATAGCTGGTTAAACTGAATCCAGCGATTGCTATAATCAAAAAAAGATAGCGCATATGATAAAACCTCGTCTTGGAATGTAAGCAAGTTGATGTAGTTGGCGCAAAGATAAAAAACTTCTCTACCTCGATACTTGTTAGGAATCAACCGTTCATAAGTTTAACTGCGGTTGCATCTTTCCGCCAGTTTTTCTTAACCTTAACCCATAAGTCTAAATATACTTTTTTTTGTAAAAATAATTCCACTTCTTTACGAGCCGCTTGCCCGATTTCTTTCAATTTTTTACCATTTGTACCAACTAAAATTTTTTTCTGTGAATCTCGTTCAACATAAATTACCGCTTTTACATAGGTGAGCGCATCATTCCGTTCCTTCACTTCTTCCGTGACTACTGCAACGCTATACGGTATTTCCTGATGAGTTAATCGATAAACTTGTTCACGAATCAATTCACTGATGAAAAATCGTTCAGTCCGATCGGTTAGCATATCTTCCGGATAATACTGAGGTCCTTCGGGAAGAAAGGCAACGATTTTTTGTAATAATTCAGAACAACCAGTGCCATGTAAAGCAGAAATATATACCGCATCAACAAATAGCCCGGATTGGAATAGCGTATGATGTAATGATTCCGCTTGTACTGGGTTCAAATCTATTTTATTAATTACTAAAAGGGTAGGAACTTTTTTTGATTCAATCAACTTTAAGGCTAACTGGTCTTCAGTAACCAAAGATTCATCTGCCGCAACAAGAAACAATAATAAATCTACGTCTGCAACGGTTTCCGTGATTTGCGACTGCATATATGCATGTAACTGGTCTTGCGGTTGATGGACGCCAGGAGTATCAATAAAAATAATCTGATAATCCTTTTGAGTCAAAATACCAAGGATGCGAGTCCTAGTAGTTTGCGGTTTTTCAGAAACTATCGCTAATTTCTGGTTCAAAAAATAGTTCAATAGCGTTGATTTACCTACGTTTGGTTTTCCGATGATTCCAACATAACCAGATTTATATCCTTGCATAGTGTTTGGTATGAAGCGTAAGTGTATCCGGTTAGAATATCACCAACTCGAAGTAACGGTTAAGATTTTATCTCTTGTTGAGACTCACTCGCTCACGCACGCCTATACTCCGTAATTCCTATACTTCCGATACTATTACTATATCCATAACCGGTAGATTATTTCTTTTGCGGTATAACCACTCCTGCGGAAATAACTAATTTTAACCCTTCTTCAACAGTCATATCTAAAGGAATAACTTCCCTTTTAGGCACGGCAATAACAAATCCCGTAGTCGGATTCGGCACAGTGCAAATAAATACATACACCATCGGTTCACCGACATGAGCTTCGAGTTCACCCGTATGCACATTCGTTACAAATCCTATACTATATATTCCTTTTCGCGGATATTCGATAGCAACAACCTGCTGAAACAATTTCTTTTTCCGAGTTAAAATTGCTGTGATGACCTGTTGCGTAGCGAGATATATTTTGTTGATTAACGGAATTCGTGCCATTAAACTATCGCTGATTTTAATCAACCGCCGGCCGAAATAGTTCTGAGCAATTAATCCAACAAACAAAATGATGATAATTAAAACGATTATCCCTAATCCGGGGATAGGTTTATCATTAATTTTTACGAAATCACGTAACCATCCATCGATAATATTAAACGCACTCCAGACCACATAAATGGTTACGACCAGCGGTATAATAACCAGTAATCCCGTTAGAAAATAATTCCGTAATCGGATGATATATTTTTCTTTTTTCTCATTAGGCATAGGATATAAAAAAATTAATTAGGTTTTCAGTTTGGAAACTGACACCTCATTAAAACAACAAGTTAAATCAAATTAATCAGGTTCAGGATGCGCTTCAATTTTGAATTTTGTTAAATATTCTCGTTCTTTAGCCCGCATTTTCCGTCGTTCGCTCGGTTCGATATCATCATATTTGAGTAAATGAAGTATCCCGTGAATTAACAGATAACTCAGTTCATCTATGAGAGAATGACCATATCGAGTTGCTTGTTGTTCTGCTGTTTCAACTGAAATAACGATATCTCCCAGAATTCGACTATCATCTTGAGGAAATGCGATAACATCAGTCGGTCGGCGCTTATGAAAATAGTGGCGATTTAATGCCATAATTTGCTTTTCATCAGTTAATAAAATACTCAGCTCGACTGATGGACGTTTCTCCTGGAGCAAAACCGCTAGCGCTAACTTTTTCAATTTCCGTATGATATTTCGCGGCAAAGGATATTTCGCTTGTATTGTCACCATACCTCAGGTTGTTATCCCGATTTATCGCGATGGATCAATAATGGTATTATGCTAGTTACGGAGATTCAACGAACTCCGCTGTTTCCGGATATTCGATTCGGCGATGATATTTTAATAATAACGAACGCACGAAACTTTCCGTGATCAAATGTAAATCACGAAGGGTTAACTCGCATTCTTCCAACTGCTCATCAGTAAACCGGTCATTCACCAATTTCCGAACGAGCAGATGAATCTCTTTTTCCGTTGGATTTTCTAATGAAGCAGTCGCTGCTTCCACGGCATCAGCTAATAAAATGATAGCCGATTCAATGGTTTGCGGTTTGGGTCCCGGATATCGAAAATGTGATTCATCTAATTCTTCACCGTTTTCAGTCATCTCATGCATCTCGAGTGCTTCTTGATAAAAATATGCTATCAACGTTGTTCCATGATGTTGTTCGATAATATCAATTATCGGCGGCGGAAGACGGTGTTCTTTAGCCAACTCGACACCGTGTTTAACATGATTTTTAATGATTAACGCACTCATATACGGTGATAACTTACCGTGTTTCCGTTTTTCTTCTTCAGTAAGCTGATTTTCACTAAAATATTCCGGTTTCATTAACTTACCAATATCGTGATAATATGCCGCAATACGACATAGTAACGCATTCGCACCGATAGCTGATGCAGCAGAATCAGCTAATGCGCTTACGCTAAGACTATGTTGATACGTTCCGGGCGCTTCCGTTTCCAATCGAGTTAACAGTTCCGATTTGGTATCTGAGAACTCAAGTAATTTCCAGTCAGTAGTTAAATTAAATAAACGTTCAAATCCGGGGAGAAAACTTATGGTTAGGATATAGCATAGAATACCATTAGCTAAACCGGAGAAACTATCTAGGAGGAGTTCTGCAGTATTCCAGTTTGCCGGAGAAAACATTGATTGGTCGAATAAGAATAGGACAATGATACCGACAAAATTGATTGCGCTAATCCGTAACCCAGCTCGAATTAAATCCGTTCGTTTTTTGAGATGGGATAAGGTTAACGTCGCAATCAT
This sequence comes from bacterium, assembly GCA_026416715.1. Classification (NCBI taxonomy): domain Bacteria; species bacterium. The sequence goes on along the minus strand of JAOAEQ010000007.1, from coordinate 116,150 downwards.
TCCTGAAAGGAGAAAAACTAATACATGTTTAACTTCTAATCCGACCATTATTCCTAATAAAACTGCAATACTGGTTACCATTAACAATGCAAATCGAATCTCAAACATTATACCTGCTAACATAGCAAATGCTCCTACCGGGACTAAATATGCTGAGCCACCAAACCAAACAACTATCCGGGCAATTGCGACCGTAATAACCCACAATAAACATGCCGGCGCTATTGTATAAAAATCTTGGATGATTTTGGGATAATAAATTCGCAAATAAACTAAGGTGAAATAAGCAAATAAAATCAGAAGTATCGCTCGACCAAGCATAATTCCGATAGCCGCGCGAACCCTGATTCGATTTAATTCTTCGAGAATAATTTTATCTTTCGCCGTGATAGGATGTTTCGCTTGAACGATGATATCTCCACGTCGTTTAACTATTTTCTCTATTGGCAAGGTCGGTTCCAGTTTTGCTAAATACGCTGCTGTCTTTTCCTTATCGACTTTCAACGAGGGATATAAAACATGATGAAATAACTCGTTGAGCGCTTTCCGTAACCCGCGGTCCTCTTCATTCGGAAGTAAGGTAGACAAACGACGCAAACTTTTCTTTTTCGCTTCTGAAAATTCCACGATATTTTCAATGTGAACTGGATATTCTTGTTTGGTGGTATCCGAATATACCAAAAGGTTTCTCGACCGTTGAGCGAATTCGAAATCTTCCGCACTTAACGTATATGTTGACATCACTTCTGCAACAATCTTTTTCGTTATCTCGTTTAGGTTCCGATAGTGTGCATAACGTAGCAACGTGGCTATAGCATTATCTGATATCGGAAACGATATTTGCTTTTTCACAGATTCAATTTTATCTATCGTTGAAAGTCCAGGAATTCGACTGATCTGTTGTGCAGTGGAATAGATAGTATATAACTCATTTAAAATCCGTTGCGTACCCTGAGTATCTTCAACCAGAATCAATGGTAGCTGCGGGTATAGTTCTGCTCGCTTCCGGTTCGTTTCTTCTTGGTCGACAACCGATAACGAAAATGGCGCCCGAATATCCTTTTCCGGAATCATATTTAATTCTGTTGGATACGGAACAAATAAGAAATCCGGAATTAAAAGGAATAAGAGCGCTAAAAAAGAACCGACTAAAACTGCGACGATTTTTGCTTTGAGCGAAAAGTGCTGCTGCTGATTCTTACTATCGTCTTCGCTCGAATAACTCCTAGTTTTTTTAATAAATCCGCGTAATATCGGTTTTCGCGGTCGAACTTGTTTTTCCCGTTTCAGTTTAATTTTCTTCATACGATTGCCGATAACGGTAACTTTCTGATTAAATGGTTATCCCCCATTTTTTACCTGGTGGGTTGCATATGCTTTAATTATCTCTTGAACCAATTCGTGGCGAACAACATCTTCGCCGCTAAAATATACAAACGATATTCCAGAAATATGTTTAAGAATCGTTTCCGCTTGAACTAAACCCGACCCCTTACCACTCGGTAAATCAATTTGGGTTATATCGCCCGTTATAACCGTTTTCGAATCAAATCCTAACCGAGTCAAAAACATTTTCATCTGTTCACTGGTTGTATTCTGCGCTTCGTCTAGGATAATAAACGAATCGTTTAACGTTCTGCCTCGCATATACGCTAACGGTGCAACTTCAATTATCCCTCGTTCAATAAACTCCTGAACTTTTCGCGGGTCCATCATATCGTATAACGCATCATATAATGGCCGGAGATATGGTGATACCTTCTCATGGATATCTCCAGGAAGAAACCCTAATTTTTCTCCCGCTTCTACCGCAGGTCGAACGAGAATAATCCGTCCGACTTTATCGGTGGTTAACGCTTCAACTGCCATTGCCATTGCTAGATAGGTTTTGCCGGTTCCTGCTGGACCAATAGCAAAAACAATATCATGGTTCCGAATCGATTGGAGATATCGTTTCTGCCCGGGGGTACGTGGATAAATCCGGCCGCGCTTAGATGGAACAACAACATATTCAGTGGTAGATTCATCGGAATTAGTTACGTGCTCTATTTTCGATTTACCGGAACTTTTTACCCGTTGTTCTTCTTCTAATTCTTGTCGAGTCGTGCGGATAATAAACTTTATATCCTGGAGACTGAATGGATGGCGTTCTCGAATTAAGGTGAGAATCTCATCTAATACTTCCGCAACCAGAGAACTATTCGGACTATCTGCTCGAAATCGAACTTCATTCCCACGAACATAAATAGGAATTGAAAATGCCGATTCGATGAGTTTGAGATATTCATTCCGCGGTCCGCACAACCGCATTATCTCTTCGTCTTTAAGGGTGAGTATCCGAAACTCAGTGGTTTTCGAAGTATCCATCTAAATCAAATTCCAAATCTCAGGTTCCAAATTCCTAACCCATGCACAACAATACATACTCTACTGCTAATATTGTCATTCCTATAAAAAACTTCTCGTTGATATTAAAGTTTGAGATTTTGGTTTAAATATAGTATAGCATACGATAAAAAGAATAACAAACAAGCAAAAAAGACAAAATATATTAAGGATACACATATAAATTAAATCATTGATTTTATTATGGTTAACCAAATTCCGGAGTCTGGAATTTGATTTTTTCTCGGCAGTAAAAAATCACAATAAGTAATGGTTAAGTTTCTTCCCAGAATTCAAGTTGGATAGATTGTTCGGTAGGTTTGATTGGCTTAACAATGGCGGCAACAATTCCCGCAAAACTCTGTCGGTTAATTTTTTTACCGTTAACCAGCAAGAAATTTTGTGCGCGTTTGGTGACTACTCCAATTTCCTTTAACTGCGAGATGTCGGTAAAGCGAACGGTTTTCCGTAAATTAACGATCCGTTTTGCTGACTGTGGTCCAATTCCTGGAACACGCAATAATATTTCATAGTCCGCTTGATTGACTTCAACTGGGAAAAAAGCTGGATGGTTAATCGCCCAGACATATTTCGGGTCAGCATCAAGCGGGAGATTCTGCGATTTATCGAAAGTTAATTCCTCTAATCTAAACTTATACTGTCTCAACAAATAATCCGCTTGATATAATCGGAGTTCACGAGTCGGAGAAGTACTCGCTACTTTTTCTAACGGAGTATCTGAAATCGGTTGGAATCCGCTGAAATATGTTCTCCGCAGTTTTTTGGTCTTATACAACCAGTCAGTTGTTTTTAATAATTCTAAATCCGTTTCATTTGCTGCACCAACCACAAACTGGGTGGTTATTCCGGCGTGTAATCTGCCCTGCTCTACAAACGATTGCAACCAATTGATTCGGGTTAATAAATCGTGGTGAAAATCTTTATTACTAGCAATCTGGTTTAACCGATTCGAATTTGGCGCTTCTAAATTAATTGACGACCGACTAGCTAATCTTGTTGCAACATCTACTAATGCATAACTTGTCCCTGGAAGAATTTTTAAATGAATGTACCCGTTAAATTGCTTTTTATTCCGCAGTATATCCGCTGTTTTTATCATTTGCTCCATAGCGCTATCTGCAGTCGGATATACTCCGGAACTCAAAAATAATCCTTTAACCAGTCCAAGTCGATAATATTGCAGAAATATGTCCGCTAATTCTTCTGGTTGGAACGTTATCCGTGGGATATCGCGCGATTTCCGGTTAACACAATAGAAACAATCTTTATTGCAAAAGTTAGTTTGTAGAACCTTAAATAGCGGGATACATCTGCCATCGGACAAGAACGCGGGATATATCATACTATTTGGTAATCCCGTTGACCGACGACGAGCTTGATGATAACTTGGTTTCCCTTGATATGTTCTAGATGAAGAACAACAGATGTCATATTTCGCTGAAGAACCGAGCAGTTCGAGTTTTTGGAAAGTATCCATTTTAAAAAGCAAATCTCAAGTTCAACATCCCAATGTCAAATCAACGTCTTAATCACTCGATATTTAAAATAAATTCTCTTTGAGTATTTAGGATTAAGATTAAATTTGACATTTGGATTTGGGATTTAATTTAGGAACCGGTATACCGCAATTACTTTGCCTTGTATTTGCACTTCTTCAGGAGAAACATATAACGGACCGAGTGTATCATTCGCTGGTTGAAGTCGTATTTGACCATTATCGTGATAGAAATATTTTACCGTTGCTTCATTTTCAATTAATGCAACCACAATATCTCCGTTATTCGCGGTATTCTGAACCCGAGCGATAACATAATCACCGTCATATATCCCGGCATCAATCATACTATCCCCTTTAACTCGCAACGCAAAACAATCCGCTCCACCAGCGACATTCTGTGGTATCGGTAAATACCCGGTAATATTCTGTTCCGCTAGTAACGGACTCCCAGCCGATATCGTTCCAAGAACAGCAACTTGTTTTACAGAATCGAGCATACTTGAACTAGTTTTCCCGACAATAGTTATACCGCGAGAAATATTCGGTATTCGTTTTATATACCCTTTTCGTTCGATAGCAGTTAAATGGTCAACAACTCCTTTCGGCGACTTGATATGAAACTTCTGGCTAATTTCGCTTATTGATGGCGGATATCCTGTTTGGTTTAAAAAATTGGTGATAAAATCTAATATTTGTTTTTGTTTATCAGTTAACTTTTTAGACCGCATAAAAACTTTCCCTCCTTAATATATATGTTCTACATATATTTATACTATATATTTGCGCTGATGTCAAGTAAAATTAATAAATTCCTTACTTTATAATTTATTTTTTGGGAATAATATGGTATGCTATTAGCTATGAAATTATTAAATATCATCATTCAACCCGAAAATTTTAATGCAGAAAAATCTTTAGAACCATCGCCGCTCCCGAATATTGCGGTACAATATAACCATAAACTCATTGACCTACGAGCAGCGTTCGATGTTTATTCAACGGTAGAAGATTTAGAAAAAGAATATCCGTTTTATTTCACTGACCAACTGTTTAATGGAACAATACCATTCTCTGAGCTTATCATTGAGTTTCAGGAGATGCTTGAATTCCTCGAAAAGCATAAGCTCGTTGACCATTTTACCATCACGCAACCGTATCAATATCTCCCGCCGATATTACATCCACGGAAAATAGTTGCGTTAGGCAGGAACTATGCGGCGCATGCGATTGAACATGCCGGAGTTATCCCAACTGAACCGATTATTTTCGCGAAAGCAACCTCATCAATTATCGCTCATGAAGAACCGGTTATCTATAAGAAATATCTAACTCGAGTTGACCCAGAAGCAGAATTAGCGGTTATCATTAGCAAACAAGCGAAAGATGTTTCGGAAGAAAATGCGATGGAGTATGTTGCCGGATATACCTGCTTGAATGATGTTACGGCACGGGATATTCAGTATCAGGATATTGAAAAGAAACATCCGTGGTTCAGGTCGAAAAGTATTGATACCTTTTGCCCAGTTGGCCCCTATTTAGTTACTGCAGATGAAATCAACGGTCAGCCGGAACTCGATATCGAACTGAAAGTTAATGGGGAGACGCGGCAGAAAGATAATACCCGTAGTATGCTATTCAAAATCCCGAAATTGATTTCGTTTATCTCGCAGTATATGACGCTTGAACCTGGCGATATTATTGCTACTGGAACTCCGGAAGGAATGAAACCAGTCAAACCTGGGGATGTTATGGAAGTAACCATCGATCAACTCGGAACGTTACGCAATCCAGTAGTAGCAGAATAATGATAAGCGAATTTCCCGAATGGTCGAAAATGAATCGAATAGGTTTATTCACCGTATCCGATTACGATGGAAAGACTTGCCGAACCGTTTTACCGTCTGGGGTAACAATAAGTAACCGGTTGTTCTTCATCCTAAGATAATTTCCATCAGGCAGAAGGATATCCCCATATTCCCACGATACGGTATCATCAATTTTTTTAGATTCAATATCAATTGCTTTCCACTGGCTACCATAGCGTTTTTCGCGTTCACTATATTCAGCAAACATAATCTTTTTACTATCCGGAGACCATCCTTTAAGTTCCGCATCAAATTTCGGAATCAGTTTTATTTTCTGCATCGTTTCCAAATTCACTAACCATAACTCATAAATATTGCGCGTAGTAGTTCTACCGGTTGTTGGTTCGGTTTGAACCAATTTTTGTCCTTTCTGCAATTGCGTTATTGCGGATATCGCTAACCATTTTTCATCCGGTGACCGAGACCGTGACTTGAACATTAATCCTTCAAAAATCAGTGTGGTTTCTAAAGTATGCAAGTTCAGGAGATACAATTTTTTAGTCTCGCTCGTATCTGTAGCATTTTGTCCTAATAAAATCCACGTTCTATTTTTCGCCATGTTAGGAATCCAGAATTCATCATTTTGAGTGTGTTCCCATAATATATTTCCGTTTAGGGCAATGTGATGAAGAGTCCAAAACTTTTTATCTTTTACTTCATCTAGACTAAGAAGATAAATGGAGTTCCCATCAGGTGCCCAGCGGGGATATGTCCACCAATTAAGCGGTTTTTTGAATTTAATCTCTTCGGTTTTTCCAGTATATATATCAAGGTAATATAGTCTACCTCGAGAATCGAATAGTGAACGGATTGCATACAAAACCTTTCTACTATCAGGTGACCAGTCATGAAAATTTACATAGGTAAAAATCCCGCTTTGTTTAATATAGAATTGCTTAATTTTATATGTTTTGGTATCGAAAATGCCTAGTCTAGTTTTAACCAATCGTGATTCAACTAGATTAAATATCCCACGGTTACCCCCGATAATAAGATATTTTTTATCCGGCGAGACAGGTTCTTTGACGTAGAATAATTCATATCCTTTGCCTGGATATTTCTTATATGAACCGTCCTTTAATGAAATTAACCAATACCGTCCATTAGTAGCATATCTATATTCATTCTTTTTGATGATTCTGCAAATAACGGTATTATTATCAGGTAAGAGTTGAACATTAGATATTTCTGCAACCTGCTCTAATGTAACGGAATCCCAGTTCGATTGAATCAAAATGAGAATGCAAGATACAATTATCAACGTTATCGACAAGAAGGACAACCCGCGGGTAACCCGGTTTTTTACTAATACTAAATCTAACGATTGAAAGATATACCAACTGCTGCAAATAAGTATGATTATTGGAATAAATAATCCGCCATACCATTTATCGGAAAGATAAAATACTTCCGTGGTTATGAACCAAATCAACAAGAAAAACATCGTAAATACCAACGCGCTACCGCCAGCGGCTATGGTATTACTGGTAACGAGTACGGAACAGAATAACGCTACAGCGTAAAATAGGAAACCGACACTAATAAAATCGTTCAATTCCGTTCCCGTGAAATTGAAAAAAGTATCTAAGGAAACCGGTTTAGGTGTTAAATGAGATGTCAATACAATACTACCGATTGTTCCACAAACTAAAATAATACTCAATAATAATCCGATAACCGCCTTATATATCCATAGCCTATTGCGTGAGATAGGCAATATCAGCAAGAACGGTAACGTTTTATGCGCAAATTCTGTAGCAAAGATATTCGCAATCAGCATTGAAATAAATAACGGAACGATGACCAACAAATATTTCGGGTCACTTGCCATACCCACTAATTCGCGGTTGGTGAATGTAATAAAATTAACAAATCCGGCGAATATGATTCCGACGAGAACAATCGGCCAATTTTCTCTAAATTCCTTCCAAAAGAATAATCTCATAATCCAATGGTGCGAATGACAACGATTCAGTTAAATTTGTTTATTCGCATTATTCGCTATCATTAGCATTACTCGTGGTTAATTTAATCTCTGAAATTATTTCTCTAATAAAAAAGGTATCCAGCTTATTAAGAATGTCGGGAGTGCAATCCAAGCGATTTTCTTATACCATTCTTTTCGAAACGGTTGATACCAATAATCCGGAAAACAGAACACTACATGCGATATAATGATGAAAACGACCGATATTGGCATCAACAGGGGAAGGATATATCGCCAATCAAGTTTACCGTAATATTGAAATCCGAAATATAATATTACCAGAACCAGAACCGTCGCAATTTGGGAAGTAACACTGTTTTCGATTGCGGTTCCCATAAATATACTGATTGCAAAACCAGCTAGCGATATATAGAACGCATAGGGAACTACCCTAACTATATCCGCTTCGTTCCAGACCCAATATGCTCCTACTAGCCGATGGAATACGGCTACGATACAGAACGCTCCTGCTATTACTAGGAAACTATACCATACTTTAGCAAACCAGATTCGTGTTCGAGTTGTGGGATGAATAAAAAGAAACTGTAACGTTTTTTTCGCTCGTTCTTCAGAAAATAAAGAACCCATGGTGGCAGATACTATTCCACAAAACCAATAATACCATAATATCCGGATGGCATTATCATATACAACCCAATCTGATTTATTTGGTAAATTGCTCATAATTCTCGTATAAAGAAAAATCCGAAATAACCAGATTAATGCAAAATATCCAGCACAAAACAAAGCTATACCTAAGATAGATAATCGACTTTGCCGCCATTCTTTCCAAAGAAGTGCTGTAAGCATATCGAATAAATCGAATGTCAGCGAATGCATCGAATATGTCATTCGGAATATTCGCTATCATTCGGGTAGATTCGTGGCTGATTAGTTTCTCTTTCGGCAATATTCAACAAAGATATCTTCTAAATTCATATCAATGACTTCAGCGGATTTCGCTCGGAACCGGTTCTGTAACTCCGCAAGTTTCCGGTCATTAAAATCGGCAATGGTTAAAATCAATTCATGTGCGCTTTTTTCAACTCGCAATAGATTAGGAACTGAACCGAGTTCCGGCGGATTCGATTCAAAAATCAATCGCAGTTTTTTCGTCTGTTGTTTCAGCTGTTCCAGTTCGGTTTCGATAACCAATTTCCCGTTATGGATGATACCGATATAATCTGCAACGCGTTCAACTTCGTTGATGATATGCGATGAGAAGAAAACCGTTCTCCCTTCCTGTTCAATCAAATCAACGATACTTTCTAAGAATTCCCGGCGAACGATAGCGTCAAGCCCTGAGGTCGGGTCATCCAGTATCAAGAGTTCCGGTTCATGCGCTAATGCGAGGGTTAACATCACTTTCGCTTGCATCCCGCGAGATAACGTTTTTATCTTTTTCGATTTCGGCAGGTCGAACCGAGTTAGTAAATCTTCAGCGAGTTTGTTATTCCACGTCGGATAGAAACTACCGGTGAACTTGCAGATTTCAGTAACCGTCATCCAACTATACATCGTCTGGTCTTCCGGAACATACCCTACCCGCTTCTTAATCGCAACACTATCTTTGAGCGGATTATATCCCAACACTTCGACCGTTCCATCAGTCGGTTTCAGCAGACCAAGCATCATTTTAATCGTCGTGGTTTTCCCAGCGCCATTTTCGCCGAGAAAACCATAGATACTCCCTTTTTTAACCTGTAAACTGATATGGTCAACCGCAACCGTTTTCCCGAACTTGCGAACTAAATTCTGTGTCTGAATTATATTATCCATAAAAACTCCTTAAATAAAATTAATGGTATAATAAAATCTTCAACCACTAAGACACCGAGATACTAAAAGAATTATTTTATGTTACCTTGGTGTTTTGATGACTTGGTGGTTATCATAAATTAATTTTTTCTTTTTCTTTATCAAATATTTTTTGAATTTCATCTCCTGATAACTTAAAATGATACGCTTGAACCAGAGCACGGTTCAGCATATCAGCGATAATTTTCTCTTTTTCCTCTTCGCTTATCGAAACGTTAATATCGGAAACGAACGTTCCTTCCCCACGTTTCGTGAAGACGATTCTTTCCCGTTCGAGTTCGGTATAAGCTTTTGCAACGGTATTCGGGTTAACGCGAAGTTGGCTAGCGAGTTCGCGAACTGATGGTAATTGGTCACCAGGTCTAACAGCTTCCATCGCAATCGAGTATTTTATCTGATTGATAATTTGCAAATAGATGGGCAATCCACTCGATGGATCGATATTAATATACATAAATTTCACCTAACCTAAAGACGAACAAAACATAGCAATAGTTCACTTTACTACTGTATTATATCACTAATACAGTTGGATGTCAAGCGGAAAATTGATAATTTCATCTTTTATCGCTCGCTATTTTTCAGAGATTCACACTGGAGTTACTACGAACGAGATATTATCTCGTTCGTAGTAACTCCGTATATCATCCGGATACAAATAGGTTGAATTAAATGTAGGATAAAAAGTATTAGATTAACCGAATCAAGTTCAAAACTGTAATCAGCAAAAATGTAGTTGACATTAAATGACTTGATATGCTATGTTATTTCACGAAGTAACCTGAAGTGACATATTTTGCCCTTTAATTGCAGATAACAACAAGTGATAACCGGCTAAGGACTAAACTATGAAACCGTCCCGATATATAGTTTTCGTTCCTGTTGAAGACGGTTATTTAGCGTATAATACGCTCACCCNATCACTTGTATATCTCAATCAGCAGACTAAAGATGTTCTCACCCAATTTCCTGATTCAATTCAAGCTGATGATTCATTAACTCCGCTTATTGAAGAAAAATTCTTAATCCCTGATACCATTGACGAAACTGAAACCATCAGTACTTGGTTAGCTGATATTCGAAATAATAATCACACGTTAAATTTAACGATTTTAACTACCTACGCCTGTAATCTCGCTTGTGTGTATTGCGTTGAAGAAGGAGTAATTCAACCGATATTTATGGATGCGGAAACGCAGAATCGGGTAATTCAGTGGATTCAACAGCAGATATCTGAAAAGCAAATTCGCCAGGTGAGAATTTGCTTTTACGGCGGAGAACCTTTATTAAACCAGCAAGCGATAACAAAAATTAGTTCAACGATATGCGCGTTTTGCGACACCAAGAATATAACTTATCATGCAGAACTCATTTCAAATGGTGTGCTCCTATATAAATCGACAGCAAGAAAACTGGCTGATTGCCGAATAACCCAAGTTAAAGTCACAATCGACGGGAATCGCGAGTTCCATAATCGAAAGCGACCGAGTAAAACCCAGATTGATTCGTATCAAGCGATTTTTGATAATCTTTTAACGTTACCGGAGGAAATTAACCTGATAGTATCCGGAAACTACGATGCGGAAAATATCGCGAGTTTTTCGGAAATGCTCGATGAATTAAAAGAACTGGGATTGACCGACCGCATTAAACATATTTCATTTAAACCGATTCTGAATACAAACCAAAAAACTTCAGCGGTTGCAGCGCAATGCGCGAGTATCTCTTTTGCCGAATCGGATTTATCTGCGATGTTGCATCTTCGGAATGAAGCTAAATCACGCGGATTCTCGGTTCCGGATTATCTGGTTCTCGGTCCTTGCGAATTCAATTTCGATAATAGTCTGGTAATTGACCCGGTTGGGAACTTTTATAAATGCGCAGGGTTCGTTGGAAGACCAGAATTTATCATCGGTGATATCCGCACGGGGTTTAATCAGCGGTATTCAGATTTTATCAATGTTAATGCCCCAAAAGAATGTCTCGATTGTATCTATTTCCCGATTTGCGGCGCTGGATGCCGGTATTGTGCGCAGGTTAAGTTTGGTGATTATACTCAAGTCGTTTGTGAAAAATCTTATTTCGATTCAGTTGGACTAGCCGTATTAAAATCGGATTATGCAACGGTTAGTGTTAACGAAGGGAGTAGTAAATTATGAATGAATAACACCACCGAACTCTGAATTGGGCGTCAGAGTTCAGGTGGGTATATACATCCATCTTCACTCTAGAGCTTTGAGTGAAGAGATAAAACCGAAATTACGGAGAGAGGAGGGAGGTAGGCGTGAAGGTCATAGTCCTTAAAAAAGGCGTAAAACCAGAAAAAGTATGTGCCTGGTTCAAATATTAATACGCCTTTAGCAGATTATTGCTGATATATCTGCAATAATGGGTTGGGAGATGGTATTGGGCGATACCATCTCCTTTTTTTATGCCTTCGGATTACTCCCTCCACTTTCCGTAATTTTAAACATAAAATGTAACCGCGAACACAATTTTGTAACTAATAATACTAGCAGGTGACATAAAATTACATCATTCAAACCCTTGATTTTTCAAGGGGCGCTTTCCTCTAAGTTTATTTCCGAAAATTTTATTTTCTTTTGATTTAATTAAAGTTAAATTCATTCTCGTCATATCAGAACTCTAATTTTATCGCTAAAAAGCATATCAAATCACTCTATGTATTGAATTGGCATATTACGTGCCAATTTTATTTGGTGCATAGTTGTGTTATATGTGGCAATTATGAAAGGCAACATTAACGTATGAAACAAAAAACTACACCGTATCACTTATTTGCATTGAGCAATCATAAAAATCATCAGGCATTTTTAATTTTAACCGGATTTACGCTCATTGAATTATTAATCGTTGTAGCGATTATCGCTATTCTAGCGGCAATAGCGATTCCAAACTTTCTCGCTGCGCAAATGCGTTCGAAAGTTACTCGGGTTAAATCGGAATTACGGTCATTAGCAACCGCTATCGAAGCATATCATGTTGATAATACTGCATATCCGCCATTTGGAGTTCCGCCGGACGATTTAATGTCATACGATATGTGGGTAGTTCAGAGCAGATTAACTACACCAGTAGCGTATATTCGTTCAATTCCATTAGATATATTCCATTATACAAGCGCTTATGATGGAACACGAATACTAACCCCATATGTGTATGTTCAATCGGACGAAGGTTTTCCTGACGAATCCGACCCGATGGATCCAGGGTTATGGCATTATGAATGGAAATGGTTCTTAATGAGTAATGGTCCGGATATGGATAATGACCATGAAGGGATGAACCCAACACCAAGTCAATACGACCCAACGAACGGTGTGGTTAGCGACGGTGATATCTATCGGTATGGTCCATAATTAAAAAGCAAAATTCAAATATCTACTATGCCCCCGTGTATAGCCGAGGTAGTTATAGCCATTTAGGATGATGAAAGTTTATGAAATATTACTACCGAATATTCATTGCAATAACATCAATTGGGATTGCTATATTCCTCGGTTGTTCGTTTATTCAAAATAAGCCGAAACTGAAAACGGTGGTAATTGGCGGCGTGCTCGGAGATAAAATAAATCCAATTCTGGTTGCGGAATCAACCTTAACTGCAATTGAAACAAACATATTTGATGGATTAATTCAAATGAATGACCAGCTTGAGCTCATCCCACATCTTGCGCAACGCTGGCAATATAGTCCCGACCGGAAAGAGTTAACCATTCATCTTCGGGCTGGTGTGAAGTTTCACGATGGAGTGGAACTCACCGCTGATGATGTTAAATTCACCTACGATGCGATTATGCATCCGAAAATAGCCAGTTATTTAGCGAGTGAATTTAATTCCGTTGACCATATCGAAGTTCTCGGTCGGTATCAGCTACGGATAGTTTTTAAAGAACCGAACACAAACTTTCTATACACGATGCGAATCGCTATACTTCCCAAACATCGGCTGACGATAACCGATTTACAGAATCCGAACTTAGCATTTAATCGTCATCCGATTGGTACCGGCCCATTCAAAGTTGAACAATGGATTGATGAAACCTTAATCCTGACCGCTAATCCCGATTATTTTCTTGGAAAACCGAATCTCGACCGAATTATTGTTCGCTCGTTACCGAATCAAACTGTCACCTGGTCGCAGTTGATGACAGAACAAATTGATGTCGCTGAAGGGGTTCTTCCGGAAGATTACAAAGTGCTATTAACTAATCCGAAAATTCAAGGGTATAAAACGCCTGCCCGTTATTATTATATGGTAATACTGAATAATCGCTCACCGTTATTTGCAGATGTTCGTATTCGGAAAGCGCTCAATTATGCGGTGGATAAACAAGCAATGATTGATGAAGTTCTGCTCGGAGAAGGAAGTATTGCTAGGAGTATTTTTCCGCCAGATAGTTCTTTATATAACCGGACGACTCCATCGTTTCAATATCAGCCACGAACCGCACTTAAACTACTTAACGATGCCGGCTGGTCTATTGACAAAAAAACACGACAGCTAAAAAAACAAGGAGTTCCATTTGAATTTACGCTCCTGATTGATGAAGATAACACGCTCAAGCGACAACTAGCACTTATTCTCGACCAGCAACTACAGGAGCTCGGAATTAATCTATATCTGAAATCTTTACCGGTATCTCAGCTGATAAATGAGTATCTACTTCCGAAAAAATTCGATGCCGCGATTGCCGAAATGGACTCACTATATGAAACCAATTTCGGGTATGCCTTCTTCCATTCAGACCAAATCCAAAATGGATTGAACGCGTTTTCATATACTAACAATGCTTTAGATAAAATATATGACCAATTGCAGGTTACGGTTGACCCAGACTTGCGGAAAGATCTAATCGACCAGATTCAATATGAACTAGCGGTAAATCCACCCGGGATATTGTTATTTTTTCCATATAAATTATCCGGTGCGAATACCCGAATTGCTTATATTCATCCACGCAGTAGCGATAATATCTACTGGAATCTAAAAGATTGGGATATTAAATTATAAAACCAAAATCAAATGCGGAAATTCACTGTTCAACATTTATATAACGGAATGCCAAATCCTTGAATGTTGTGGGAGCGTTTTGTGGTTGAATTAAACGCAGATGATGACAGCAAATAACCCCGATTGTAAACGTTGGGAAAGATAACGATAAAATTGGGGATATTAACCCCGAAAAAATGAAATCAATTATGGTTACAAAATTATTCAATCGAATGCGTGAACATCTTATTATTAAAGAATTGCTATTGATAATCCCAGCGGTAGTATTACCCATAATCGGCACAGGATATCTACTCGTTAAAACGAGTCAAACAGCAATACGGCATGCCGTTACTGAATATAACCGGAACGTCACCAACCAAACCGCAAACGAGATCCAACTGTATGTGAGTAATGCAATAAATTTAGTTAAATCTACTGCGGAACTCATCGGAGTTGCACATATGGATAACTGGCAACAGGAAACAATCATTCGAAATATTTCACGCCGATTTAAAGAATTTGAATCGCTCTATATAACTGATACATACGGAAAAGAAATTGTACATAGTTCGCTTGAACAACCATTGTCGAACCTAGCCAATGCTGTTGCGGTACAAAAAGCGCTCGCCGGAAACCTCTATGTTTCTGAAGTATATATTTCTCCCACAACCCATCTACCATATATTCAAATCGCAGCGCCAATTAAACAATACGGAGAAATTTCAGGGGCGCTGGTTGCGGAAGTTAACCTTCGTGGAATCTGGGATTTAGTTGACTCTATTCGACTTGGGAAAACCGGAAAAGCATATTTAACTTCAGCTTACGGTCGGCTGATTGCCCATCCGCGGAAATCATTGGTATTAACCGGCAGGAGTATGATAAATATTCCGATTATTCGATCGGCAACGCTTGGGAAAAATGCTGACGCTGAATATATTTCCGCTGAAGGGATACGAAGTTTGGGAACCAGCGCAATTGTGCCTAGACTAGGTTGGATTTTAGCGATCGAACAAACTACTGCAGAAGCTTTTGCTGGCGCAGCGAAAATGAAACAACAGATTATCGGATTGGTGATTATTTGTACGATTTTAGCCACACTTATCGGATTTATCTCTGCACAACGATTGGTTCATCCGATACAACAGTTGAGTTTCGGCGCACAACAGGTTGCCGCAGGGAACCTCGATTGGCGAACGAAATCCGGACTAAACCGACGGGATGAACTAGGAAAACTTGCATATTCGTTTAATGTTATGACTCAGGAGCTTATTCGTCAGCAAGAAACAATTCGACAAAATGAACGGCTGGTTGTTCTCGGCAAAATGGCGTCGGTTATCGCCCACGAAATTAAGAACCCGATCCAATCGTTGCTCGGATTTACGGAAATGATGAATCAACCGGAAAAATATAATCAACCGGAGTTCCGCGCAAAAATGCAACAAGCATTTTCTCGGGAACTAACTCGATTAAATAATGTACTCAATGAACTTTTAGATTTTGCACGACCACATCCGCTATCGTTCCAGAAAGTGCAGGTTAATAGTATTTTGAACCGAATAATCTATTTAGTCCAGGAACAAGCGAAAAAAACCCAGGTTAATCTGGTGGCACAATTTGATTATTCCTTGCCAATGATTATGGCAGATGAACAAAAACTTGAACAAGTATTTCTCAATATTGTTCTCAATGCGATTGAAGCGATGGCGCTCCAAAAAACTGGACAACGAACGTTAACCATTGCCACCCGTACGTTCACCAAACATACGATTGAATACGTTGAAATTTCTTTTGAAGATACGGGACCGGGCATTGTTGCGAAAGACTTAGATAAAATTTTTACGCCATTTTTTACTACCAAAATGCGGGGTAGCGGACTCGGGTTATCAGTTGCACAACGGATTATTAACGAACATCATGGGATTATCACCGTAGAAAGTCAGCCGGAAGTTAAAACGAAATTCGTTATCCAACTTCCGGTTAAAAATGGTGTTCAGCAATATGCCAAATCGATAAACCCTGATACTAATCAGCATATGAACCTTGCGAAAGGAAATTAAGGTTATGCGATATAACATTCTCGTTGTCGATGATGAAGAAAGTATTCTTGATGCTCTGTATTTCGGATTATCTGATTCAGAATGTGAAGTAAAAGTTTCGCGGAATCCGCAAGAAGCTTTGCAAGTTATTGACAATTCGCATGTTGATTTAACCGTTACAGATATTCGGATGCCGGAAATGGATGGGTTAACTCTGTTAAAAGAAATCAAAAAACGTCATCCGGAAACGGCAGTAATTATTCTCACGGCATTCGGCGCTATTGATTCCGCAGTTGAAGCGATGCGTGCCGGGGCAACATATTATTTTACTAAACCGGTCAATATCAATCAATTACGATTATTTGTTCACCAGATTCTGAAACAGCGCACTCAAATTATTGATGAACTCGGTCGGCATTTTTTAGCGACGATTGAAACGTTAATTACCGCCATTGATGCACGCGACCATCATACGAGCGGTCATTCACAACGAGTAAGTAAAGTTGTAGAAATATTGGCGCGCAAAATTGGATTAACTGGGAAGGAAATTATTTCGTTGCGCCAAGCCGCTTTACTGCACGACATAGGCAAAATTGGTATTAGCGATGCGATTCTTAAGAAAACAACGCCGTTGTCCAAGGAAGAATATGAAATCTGTAAGTTACATCCAGTTATTGGAGCATATATTTTAAAACCAATTGAATTTTTACACGACCGTATTCCGGTTATCTTCTACCATCAAGAACGAGTCGATGGTAAAGGATATCCGCAAGGACTTACCGGAGAACAAATTCCGCTTGGTGCTCGTATCGTTAGTATTGCTGATAGCTATGATGCAATGATTTCTGGACGACCCTATCGTGCTCCGTTAAGTAAATCGGAGTTGATTGCAGAATTTACTCGCTGTGCTGGAACTCAATTTGACCTTCAATTAACCGAGGTATTCCTTAAAATCATCTCTGAAGATAACCATCCGCTTCTCCTGCGAGAATCGCCATCATTGATCAATGGATTGGACTGGAGCTTATTATCTCATATCCGGCTGGAAGAACTGATGCAACAACCTTTCCCTTTCGACCACCTAACGAATTAATGCTGATTTAGTATTATTTTCGTAAAAATCTACAACAACTTGATGCTTAATATTGGTGCATAATCTAGGAGATAGGAACCTCCCATTTTTCAATGATGTATGTTTTGACATTTTTATTTTTTTTATGGTAAACTGAAATAGAACATGGGTATCAAGTTAGACTGCGGTATGAAATACAGCAAAACACATCATTTATTATTGGAAAAA
This sequence comes from bacterium, assembly GCA_026416715.1. NCBI lineage: Bacteria > bacterium. Next base: position 98,223 of record JAOAEQ010000007.1, on the reverse strand, counting down.
TATAAACTCGGGTATGTCTTGATAGTTTTTATCATACTCGGTTCTCTGGCCGTTTGGGCAGACCAAATCCAGCTTCAATCCGGTCAGATTCTTGATGCGGTAATTCTAACCGAACAAGACTCCGGATTACGAGTTCAAACTACAGTAGGGGTTCTCTCTATTCCCCGAAACCAGATTAATTCGATTCGACACGAATCACCAGCAATTGGGTATCTCCGCCTTGCGGAAACGGTAGCTAACGAGCAACAATATGCTACGGCAATTCCATTTTATTTAAAGTCGTTACAATACGACCCTAATAATATTGCTGTCCAAGAAAAAGTTCGCAAATTCCAATTCCTACAACTTCGAAAAACAGAATTGGCTGAGATTGATTCTTTACTAAACGAGCAGAAATATGAAGCGGCAATCAATTTATACCGACACGTTTTACAGGTTCATAATGATAAACCATATTCGACAGAAATGAAAGCTGAACTAGCCAAAATTTATGTTATGTATGCAAAATATTATTATAACCGTTATTTTACTGAAGGGGTGCTAAAAAATCTACGAGAAGCATACCGATTAGATGCGCAGTGTAAAGAGGTTCATCAAATGCTTGCGATAATGCAACGGGATGAAGGTTTAGAAACCTTATCGAATTGGGAACAGGAAAAAAGTTATGAACTCGCGCTCGCGCAAACTGAACAAGAAAAAATTATTGCTGAAACACTTTCCACCGCAATTTCTGATACCGGTCCGGATATTCCCAGTTCTGCGTATTGGGAAGAATTAAACCGACTCGCCTCACTAGAACCGGTTAGACCCGAGCTGGTTAAGCGTCCTACCCTGAATGAAACAGGGTATCCTAGCAAAATTGCGAAATGGTTACATTTGGTGTTACAAGCGTATAATGCGGGACCAAAAGCGGTTGTAGTCTATGATGGTAATGTTCCTTATCAGGAAACTAAAGATTATGTAGTTCGAGTACACCAGTGGTTGAACCAATCGCTCAATGATAATGGGTTTGATGAACTCATTCACCGCTATGCAAAAGCCTATGGATTAGAACCGGAATTGGTTAAGGCAATTATTAAAGTAGAATCGGATTTTAATCCGAAAGCCCGGTCAAATAAAAATGCACGTGGATTAATGCAACTCACACAACATGCTTGGAACGATATGGTTGCATTGCTCGGGGTAAATTGGAATTTTCATCAATCAGCGTATGAACCGGAAAAAAATATTGCCGTGGGTTGCCGGTACCTAGCGTGGCTGAAAACGCAATTCCTGCCAAAATATTTTGATATCTCTAGTTAAATCTCTGTGCTCACAGGAATAGAGTCCGACGTTTAGATTTCTTCAACAGTGATTTTGGTGTTGGTATAAACACAGATGTTCCCAGCGATATTTAACGCTTCAACTGCGATTTCTTTTGCCGATAGGTTGGTATATTTCAATAATGCACGAGCAGCGGCTAACGCATACGCTCCACCGGAACCAATAGCAACTATACCATCATCTGGCTCGATGATTTCTCCATTCCCACTGATAACCAATAAATCCGGTTCGGTGACCTTCCCGGCAACAACTAACATCGCTTCTAACCGGCGTAGCATCCTATCCGTTCGCCAATCTTTTGCTAGTTCAACGGCAGCGCGGCGAATATTCTGATGATATTCAGTAATTTTTGATTCAAACCGGTCGAGTAAAGTAAATGCATCCGCAGCGGCACCAGCAAACCCCACGACGACTTTTCCATCAGCTAATTTCCGTATTTTTTGTGCGTGATGCTTGACCACAGTTTCACCAAGAGTAACTTGGCCATCAGCAGCAATTGCAATCCGGTCATCTTTTTTAACGGCAAGGATGGTAGTGCTATGCCAAGCTAAATGATGCTGCATAAAATTCAACTCCTTTTTTATAAATTTAATTCCTATCGCTTATCCATACGAAATCGACAATGGTATGCTAAGGGATGGCTATCAATAAGAAAAAAGTATTTTTTGCTTGTTAAATTTGTTAAGATATTTTAAGATATTTTGTGTAATTAATGGAATTATATCATTTTTTATTTGACAAGCGTGGTATCTAGTGGTAAATTCATTATATATAGTATAATATAAATATGGAATAATATTAAGGTCATATAATATTCTGCAACTTTAAATAAGTGAATAAAGTGGAGGTATGGTATGAAGATTAACACTGAAAAAACAAAGTTACTTATTATGTTGGCATTAATTTATGTGAGTTGTATTGTATTTAGTAATCTTGCGCTTGCTCAAGAAGAAGGTGTTAGTCCGGGTTTCGTAGGTATAGAACGGGCACGCGCCGTTACTGGCGATAAAATTAAATGTCCACAATGTGGAACCTTGAACGACCCAACTAACACCAATTGTGTTAATTGTGGATATGCATTAAAATCTGGCGGTGGTGCTCCAAGTCCAGCGGTTCCTGCAGAAGAATATCGACGTTTTGAAGCTGCTGCTCCGCAGATTGGTCCTGAAGGAGGAGCTCCAGGTACCCAACCTCAACCGAAAGAAGAAAAACGATATACGGTTAAAGAAGGTGTCCATGAAGTCTGTGTGAAATGTAATAAAGAATTACGGCAACCTAAAAAACGTGAAATCTCCGAATCAGAATTATCCGGTTTTTACGATGACGGTACGCATGGTGACGAAGTTGCTGGCGACGGAATATATAGTAATATAACGGAACAAAAAGACCGACTTTGTGAACAATGCTGGGGACAACTGCAATCGCTGCGTCGTCTGGTTGATTTTGCTAAAAATGATAGTCCGATAGAATTTTATATGGTATATGTAGCGAGTGAAGACCCAGTAACCAATCCGCCGTCACCAATTCCGACCTATGGATATTGGGCATCACGACGTGATGGTACCGACGGTTTTTTTGCTGATTTTACCACCCGAATATTTGCACCATTCAAAGACCCGATTACAAAAGAATTCTATAAACAGTTCCAATGGAGCGCTGAAGAATTAGCGGCTATGGCAGCCGAAAAGAAACGACAACAAATGGAAAGAATGCGCCAGCAAGGAATGCAACCCGGTCAGTATCGAGGAATGGGACCGGAAGGAAACATCCCCATGTATGGAGAAGGTCAGCCGGAACAATATCGAAGTAGTTATTTTGGTGAACGGCACGCTGGGCCAGAATCATTTATTGAAAAATAAGGATTAATGTTTTCAGGAAAGCTGACGGTATTTGGTTGCGATCTTTTTCATAACATAAATGGAAGCGATTGAACGACTCGAAGAAATTATTAAAGAACTAGCGACGATTCGCGAGCTTATCCGCCAGGTAGCATATAGAATTCCGATTGAAGCGGAACAGGAACGAACATTGCTTATTAGTAAGGGTAATATCGCACGGCATATCCAGCCGGTGATAGCGGATTTAGGAAATCGCGATAGCGTTCGTTCAAACTTAATTAAATTATTGCGACAAATAGTTTCGTTAAATCAATTAGCGAATATGGCGGATATGGAACTGCGCACCATAGAAAAATCGCTACATCGTCAGCAATTGTTTCTGTATAAATGGCTTGGAGAACTCCGAGCATAATATAATAACAACTAAAATATAAAAACCGGTGGTACAACAATACATCGGCTGTATGACCGGTATTATGTATTTTCCTATTCGAAATAAATTGCTTTTAATCTTGTTAAAAAATATAAACAAAGATAAAAGGAGATATAAACGTGAGAACTTATCCTAAAACGAATTTACAACCATTAAATATAATAAAAATATTGGTAATATTCGGTTTCGTTATCGGTTGTTTAACCGGTTGTTTGGATAAACAATTTGCAAAATGGCAAATCGGTACGGTAGAAAAATTGGTTCTTAAAGCGAAGGATTATCAAGCAGATATCCATGCTCCAAATAAACTAAAACAAACGGAAGATTCATTAGCTCGGGCAAAACAACTCTATGATGCCGGAAATTATAAAGAATCAAGAACTACGATAAAAACCGCATTGACCCTAGCCAAAGATTTATTTGAAACCACTCGGCAAAAAAAAGCTGAAGCGGATTTCGAACTTGCGGAACGTAAATTTCGAATTGCTACAGAAAATGAAGGTCGTAAAACTGACCCGCAGTTATATGATAAACTCGAAAAAACTCGGGATAAAATGAGAAACGCTCATACCAAAAAGAATTATGATAAAACTATCCAACTCGCTAACGAGGTAACGTCTGGAGTAGGAACATTATTAAAAAATGTTATTGAAGCAGCTAATAAATATGTAAACGATGCAAAGGCGAAACTCGAAGAAGCTCGGTTTAATGAAGCGGAAATCCGGGTTCCGGATGCTTGGACAAAAGCAAAAGATGCAGTTACAGAAGCAGAAAATTTATTGAAGCAAGAGAAATATCTCCTAGCAATAGATAAGGGGAAAAGTGCATTAATTTTAGCGGAAACCGCGGATAATGGCGCTTTAGAGAGCCTAGCGCGGGATGCGGTTGCTAAAGCAGAAAAATTAATGCTTGCGCTCGAGGAAGCTAACGCGAAAAAATATGTGCCAATAGAATATAATTCGATAAAAGGACGTTTTGCGACCGCTTGGAGTCAATTCAATGCGAAAGATTACAAAATTGCTGTATCGGTAGCGAAAATGGTTGAGAACGAAGCGCCGTCAATTCTCGCTAAAGCAGAAAAATTACGTCTTAAAGAAATGTTAGATACAGCCCAAAAAAGTATTGATTTAGTTCGCGCTAACGATGGAGAAAAATATGCTCCGATTTTTTTAGCTGAAGCTGAATCTTTACATAATGAGGCGATTAAAGCATATAATGCGAGTGAATATGACCAAGTAAAAAAATTACTTGATGACATTTCAAATAAAATTGAACGTGCTAATGATCAACTCCGCTTACGGGCTAACGATGAAATCCAAAAAGCGAAACTTGCTATTCAAGACGCACAAGATGCACAAGCGACCATCTATGCTAGTGATCTACTCGCACGCGCTGCATCGTTAGAATCCTTAGCCGAATCGTATTTGGAAAGTAAACAGTATCGAGATGCGATAGTTACTGCGCAAACTACAATTGAAAAAGCTCAGGAAGCCAAAATGGCAGCTATAAAACGCAATGCGGAAATCAGTCTGATTGCTGCAGAAAAAGAAATATCTCGAACGGTTGGCGAAGGTGGAGATCTCTATGCTATTGATGAAATGAAAGAAGCTCGAGCGTTATTAGCTTCAGGTAAAGAAGCGTTAGTCGCGCAACAGTTCACCAAAGCGATTGATATCGCAGGTCAGGTTGAAAGTAAATGTGCAGAAGCGATTACAACTATCCGCAGTAAAGCGATAGCCAAAATCAACGAGACCAATACCCTCATTGCAAATGTAGAAGAAGAAAAATACTTGGTTGCTCGTTATGCCCCCGACCTTTTGAAACAAGCAAAAAATCTACTCGAAGAAGCAAATACAAAACTTGCAGCAAAAAGATACAATTTAGCGTTTGAGAGTGCGGTCGCAAGTCAGAATGTTGCTATTGCAGCAAAAAATAAATCAATCCGACAGCAAATTATTGACCGGACTCCGAACGTGCAACTGCAAATTAACGAAGCGAAATTAGCTGGCGCATACGGTTATGCTATTGAAGCATACGATAAAGCGTTAACGAAACTAAACGATGCACAGACAGACCTGCAAGCAGGGAAATTCGACCTTGCCTTACAAGATATCAATGAAGCTGAACAAGCGGCACAAGATGCATTAAACGGACAAATTCATAAAGCGAGAAAAGCAGTAGCGTTAGCAAAAGAGCTCGGCGCATGGAAATTGGAACCGACTACTTTACAAAACGCGGTAATCCAGTTAGACCTTGCAGAACGCGAAATGAAAGCAAAACGTTACCCGGAATCGTTACGAGCTGCAACCGCAGCGTTAATGCTCGCTGATCGAGCGAGTAAGGATACGAAAGATACGCTCGTTGCTCGGGAAGCTGCTCAGATTGATTTCATGTTATCAAAAGCAGTTATAGCTACTGCTTTTATTCCCCAGCGGGTAAATAGCTTGAAAGAACGAACCGAACAAGCAGTGACAAACTATAAAAAACAGGGACCTGCAGCTTTTATTGCGACAATGACAACTTTCGAAACCATTAAAAATGAAATTATGGGATTAGAGCAACTAGCGCAATCGGTGAAAGAAAAGGAAACCGCAGCCATTCAATCAGCGCTAACTGAACATATGAAACTTGGGGCTAAAGAATATGCAGAATCAGAAATAAAACAGGTTCAAGACGCGTTAAAACTGATGGACATTGCCTATGCAGCAAAAAATTATCAGCAAGCTAAAATTCATCTTAATCAAGCTGAATCTGTAATGAAAACTATTTCTCTTCGTCGCGAAGAAAATAGTTATAAAGTGGCGTTATCTGAGCTGATAAACCGCTGGAACAAAGCGATGGGCGATTTTGATAGTGTGATTCGATTATCTCCGTATATTATGAAGTATTTAAAAGGTGGTGAGATGGCTGCAGCATATAAAGCGATAGAACCTTCGTTCCATTATACGATGTCGTTAAGTGAAGAATTCGTGCGAAGTAGTAAAGGCGATATGCGGATTGACCCATATAAAGGGCTATTGGCTGGACAGATGACTTCATCGAAATTCAAACAGATTATGACAGACCTTGATACGAACGTGAAGCAATTAAATCCGCCACCAACGCTAAAAGAGCTCCATGCATTAGCAGTAAGCGCATTTGCTGAAGCAAAAGTTGCCGCGGATTACTTTGATAAATTTGGTTTTACTGAACAGTATAGCGCAGAAGTTCGGGATAAATTTATTGATAGCGCGTTTAAAAATATCACGGCTGCCTGGGAAAAGAAGTCGCAAATAGATATGATTCTTTACGGTCCAAAACCAGAAAAAAAACCGATTTTTAATGTTCCATTCTATGTTACAGAAATGAAAAAAGATATTAAAGAAGATATTCAAGCAATTAAGTCATTAATTCAGAAGTAAATAATCACACAATTTCAAGATTTAGTTCTGTTAACTAACTCAAGTTGTTGCCAGAACAATAAGTATTATGGGATTAAATACCTTACAAATTGTAGAAATTATTGTTGTCTTGCTCATTATCGGATTCACCTTGTTTATTATGTTCTCGCTGAATCTTTTCAAGAAGGAATAACATATAATCTATGCCGAAAAAGCTTAAACCGAAAGACCGGGAATTGGGGGTCGAATTTGCCGAATTATGGCGAAAGATATCGGAATGTATGGCAAAAGCTTTGCATGAGCCAACTTTTGACCCGCGCTGGGAAGATGAGTATTTAAAACTTGCGATGCGAAGTGCTGAAATTATCGTTCCGGTATCCAATAAACTAGGATTAGAGCCAGGTTTTGTCGATAAAGTAATTTCATTTTTAGAAGAAGTTTTTGCATTACGCTATCTGAAAGAATTGCAAGAATTTCAAATCACTCTGCTCCGTGACCGCTGGTCAGCAGTAAACTTAGAACTAAATCGGGTATTAGGATTGGAAGTAACCCGATTTAAATAACGTTTGTTTCCTTTGCTCCTCCTATCCTACCGAGAAACCCCGCCGAACTAAATCATGGAGATGGATCATTCCAACGGGTTGACCACAATCATTGACTACTGGTAGAACCATAATTCTTCTACCTTTAGGGTTCTCTTCCATAATCCGAACTGCTTCAATGCATCGAGTTGTTGGCGTTACAAATATCGGGTCACGCTGCATAATTTTTGATATGGGTAATGAAAGAAGTTGCCCTTGAAACTCATCTGCCCGTTGAAATAATCGACGGACATCACCATCGGTGATGATACCGATAAGTTTAGAGTCGTCGTCAACGACACTTACCGCTCCGAGTTTTTTTCCAGTTATCTCATCTAACGCCTCACGAAATGTTTGTCGGAAATGAATAACAGGGTTTTCCGCTCCTGTATGCATGACCGCACTTACTTCCATTAATTCTCGACCGATGCTGCCGCCTGGGTGTAATAGTGCAAAGTCTTTCTCTTTAAACTCTTTCTTATGTAATAAGACAACGGCAATGGCATCACCAAGCGCTAATGTTGCAGTGGTGCTTGCTGTAGGTACCAAATTAAATGGGTCTGCTTCTTTTTCAACGCCTATATCCAAAACTACATTACTATTCTTTGCTAAGGTTGAATCCGGGGCACCGGTCATAGCGATAATAGGAACGCCAATTTTCTTTATTACCGGCAGAATATTGATGATTTCATCTGATTCCCCACTGTTTGAAATCGCTAATACCACATCATCGGATGTTATCATTCCCAAGTCACCATGTTCACCTTCTGCCGGATGAAGATAGAATGAAGGGGTTCCGGTACTCGCTAAGGTTGCAGCGATTTTCCGCCCAATATGTCCTGATTTGCCAATTGCGGTTACGATAACTCTACCCTTACAGGCGAGAATCGTAGCAATGGCAGATTCGAACTGTTGATTAAGCTTTGGAATGAGATTTAAAATCGCCGCTGATTCGGTTTCTAAAACTTTTTTTGCTTGGTCGAGAATATTATCCATAATAATTGCGTGGCTAGTTAGATGATAGCTGCGTCAAGAATACTTATTTGGATTTGTTTAAAATATATACCCAATAGACCTACATGATACCTGCCTTGTTTCAACTATCAGTTTTTAATTCGCTTATTCCAGTCGGTTAAGAATTTTTCTATACCAATATCTGTTAAAGGATGGTTCACTAACTGTCGAATAATTTTAAAAGGAACCGTAGCGATATCTGCCCCTGCCATAGCGGCTTCAACAACATGTAATGGATGGCGAATACTAGCAGCAATAATCTGAGTTTGATATCCATAGTTATCGTAGATAGTTTTGATCTGTCGAATTAGTTCCATACCATTATGAGCAACATCATCTAACCTACCAATAAATGGACTAATATAAGTTCCGCCAGCTTTCGCTGCCAACAGAGCTTGAGCCGGAGAAAAACATAACGTTACATTCGTTTTAATCCCTTCTTTTTTCAATCGCTTAACAGCTTTTAATCCTTCAATAATTAATGGGATTTTCACTACAATGTTTTTATGTATTTTCGCTAATTCTATCGCTTCAGAAACCATACTATCTGCTTCGAGACTTATCACTTCTGCACTGATTGGCCCGTCAACAATTTTACATATTTCTTCAATCAGTTCTTTAAAATTTTTTCCTTCTTTAGCGACCAATGATGGATTAGTTGTAACGCCATCAATGATACCCCAACTATTCGCCTCTCGAATTTCATCGAGATTTGCCGTGTCAATAAATAGTTTCATAAAAGATTTCCTCCCTATAATCAAATGGTCTAACGTCAGATGTCCAATTTAAGATTTTCTACTCGGTTTTCTATCGTATCCTTTTTCTTGAATTAAATATTTTCGCAATACATCGAGCGCCTCTTGTGTACTTCGCCATTTAATTAATTCTCGTTCACCCGTAAACGTATATCGGTTACATTGCGGATTTCGATTACGTTCACCAAGCGCGATATACACTAATCCAACCGGTTTTACTGCTGTTCCTCCAGTTGGTCCAGCAATGCCGGTGATTGCAATTCCAATATCTACATTGGTTCTGTCCAACAATCCTATGACCATGGCTAATGCAGTCTGTTCACTTACCGCACCATAGGTCTCTATCGTTTCTGCCGGAACCCCGAGTAATTTCTGTTTTGCTATATTACTATACACTACAAACCCAACTTCGAAATAGTCGGAACTACCGGGAACATTGGTGATCCGATGGCCAAGAAGTCCACCAGTACAGGATTCCGCAGTTGCTAACCGCAACTGATTCTGTCTCAACAAATCACCAACTACGCTTTCTAAGGTGGCATGATCCGTGCCATAGATATACTCTCCTATTCGGGAACGAATTTCTCGTTCAATCCGCTCGAGTTGCTCATCGACGTTTGATTCGAGTTCGGATTTAGCTAATATTCGGATAGCAATTTCGCCTTGTTCCGCCATCAATCCAACATGAGATTCGCCTGTTGTTTGCATTAAATCCTGAATTTTTTCATTTATCGCTGATTCGGATAATCCCACTACTTTCAATATTCGAAATTTCATTATCTGTTGACTTCGATACCGGAGTTCTAATTCAGGACGAACCTGCTCCATCCACATCGGTTGCAATTCCCGCGGTGGTCCTGGCAAAGCAATGATGAGTTTCCCTTGTGTTTCAAGTAATATACCAGGCGCTGTTCCTCGTGAATTGATAAAATATTTTGCTCCTTTGGGAACATACGCTTGCACTCGATTAGTTTCCGGCATTTTTACTCCCGGCCGAATTCGAGTAAAATAATTGGTTATCATTTCGAACAATTCCGGACGAAATTCAAGCGGCACCCCAGCAATTTGCGCAATGACGTCGCGCGTTAAATCATCTTCCGTAGGACCCAATCCGCCACAGAGAATCACTATATCATTCCGGGTTAATGCGATCCGAACAATTTCAATTATTCGCGCTAAATTATCATCTACCGTGGAACGATAGTTAACCTCTATTCCTAATTGATACAATTGTCGCGATAGATATACCGCATTCGTATCCATTATCTGTCCGAGGGTTAATTCGGTTCCTATAGAAACAATTTCCGCTTGCATAATTTTTTTTAAAACACGTTCACAATCTCAATCAGCCAAAATAGTTACCATAATATTTATTGCGGAGAAAACAGCGCTCACAAAAAATTATTTCTTTATATATGGTATAGTACAATTTTCTTTTATCGCAATGAATTCTTATTCTGATATTATACCAGCAAATGCGGTCTTGTAAACAAATGCGTTGCACATAATGATACGTTTGAATTTAACTTTGTAAAAACATCGGCATTATAACGTGTAGTTATAACATTCTCTTATTGTCAACTCAAGTCAATTCAACGCAGGTGTTATTCAACAATCGCTAAAGCGATTGCTACAACATGCGAGTTAATCCGTTTCAGGTTGGTTAATACATCTAGATGAATTTCACTGGTTTCCAGTGATTCTGGTAATCCTGCTTGTAATCGGGCAATATGGGATTGACGAAACTGTCGTTCTAATTCAGCGAAGTCCGGTTTGTTTTCTACTATTTGCTTTGCCAGCATTTTGTCATTGGTTGTGAATGCTGCAATTACCTGCTCAAGATTATTAAGCACTCGCTGATGGAGTTCTTGGATTTCGTTCCAGCCTTGCTGCGAAAACTCAAGTTGTTTTCGCACTTTCTTTTTTGCTAATTCAAGCAGGTTTTTGTCAATAATATCTCCAATATCTTCCAGATTATTAATAATGGTTAATAAAATTACCGAACGATGGGATTGTTCTTGATTAAGATGATGTTGTGATAATTTGGTTAAATACCGCTTGATTTCACGGTCGAATATATCCAGAATATCATCTTTTCTCTGCAAAATTTCAATTTCCTCTTCATTTTTTGCATGAAATGCTGCGCGTGTAGCGATAAACATTTCAGAAACAATTTCAGCCATACGTAATGTTTCTCGTGTTGCCAAACCGAAAGCTAATGATGGCGTATCGAGCATTTTCTCATCTAAGTATTTCGGTTTAACCTCGGTTTCTTTTTCTTTATATTCGGGAATGATTATTGTAACTAATTTCGATAACGGAACCGATAAAGGTAGAAATACGAACGCAATTGCGACATTAAACAGCGTATGTGCGTTTGCAATTTGTCGCGCTGTATCGGAAGCGGTGGCTTGCACCAACAAAATAAAAGGACTGGAAATTGGGTAAAAAATCGCTACGCCAAAAAGTTTAAATAACGCATGCGCTAACGCGACTCGTTTCGCTTCAACGGTATTACCAACGCTAGCAAGCAATGCGGTTGCAGACGTCCCAATATTCGCTCCGTAAATGATCGGCAATGCGAGTGACATCGTCATAAGGTGTTGTTGCGAAAATGCTAATGCTATCGCTATCGCAATCGTAGCCGCACTACTATGGACTAATGCGGTAAACCCTGCGGACAATATCAATAATAATAAGGGCGATTCCGACAATGCAATTAATATATTTTTGAAAATATCACTGCTTCCGAGAGGGATAATCGCAGCGGACATAATTTTAATCGCATAAAAAATCAAACCAAACCCAAAAATCGTTCGCCCGACCGCTTGGATACTTTTCCGTTTCACTCCGAGCATAATTGATATTCCAATACCAATAAATAGAATCGCATAATCGGCAACATTGAATGCTAATAACTGGACGGTAACAGTGCTTCCGATATCTGCACCAAGGATAATCCCAATACTTTGGGGCAAGTTCAATAATCCAGAACTTACCAAACTGATTAAAACAACGGTCGTTGCGGTACTACTTTGTAATAGTGCAGTAACTATTGCTCCGACGGCAATCGCGCGAAGCTTATGGTCGGTTATGGAGATGAGAATATGACGTAACTTAGCTCCAGCGATATATTGCAATCCGTCACCGGCTTGTTTTACGCCGTAAAGGAGGAAACAGATTCCACCAAATAAATAAAATAGTTCGATATTGCTTAGCATTCAATCCCTTTCGCATTATCATTATAAAGTATATAAAATTATACGCAGGAGTTGAATTAATTGCAAATCAAGTCATCGGAGGAAAAATATACTAGTAGAAAAAATATAATAATATAGATTATGATATTTAAATAATATTTAATTTCAAAGAAATAGCGGACAACTAAAAAACCAATAAGATTATTTTATCTATTTTAGTTTTCAATTAAGAATATTTTTAGGTTGACTTATGAACGATTATAAAATAGTTATTATCGGTTGTGGTCCTGGAGGGTATGTCGCAGCGATTCGTGCAGCACAACTAGGTGCAAAAGTCTGCGTTATCGAACAAGATGAAGTTGGTGGAACGTGTCTTAATCGGGGTTGTATTCCAACCAAAACTCTGATAGCGACAACGCAATTGCTGGATAAACTGCACCAAGCGGATGAATTAGGTATTGAAATCCAAGGTATTGTCCGTCCGAATTATGCGAAAATGTTAGCACGGAAAAACAAAGTCGTCGCGATTAACGTTGGCGGGATTAAATCGTTATTTAAAAGTTATCAGATTGAGTTAATTAAAGGAACTGGGAAACTACTCAATCCGCATCAAATTCAAATCACCCTACCCGACGGAACAATTACCCAAATTACTACTGATAACATTATCATTGCGACCGGTTCTCGCCCAGCTGATTTGCCGAATCTCACCCTTGATGGAAATAATATTATCTCTAGCGATATTGCATTAAATTTTTCTGGATTGCCAAAAAGCATGTTGATTGTCGGCGCAGGAGTTATCGGTTGCGAATTTGCGTTTCTTTTCCAGACATTAGGCGTCCAAATAACTGCTGTCGAATTGATGCCACGCCCATTACCAAATGAAGATGAGGAAATCAGTCAGCTTATCGAACGGCAGTTTCAAAAAAGGAAAATTCCTTTATTCACTGCCACCCAAGTTAGCACATTCACTAAACTAGAAAATGGCCTATTGCGAGTGCAATTATCGAACGGCATAACGATTGAAGTCGAAAAAATCCTCGTTAGCGTCGGTCGAAAAGTTAATGTGGATAATCTCGGACTCGCGGAACTTGGAATTCAGCAGAACGAAAAAGGTGCGATTATTGTTAACGATAAAATGGAAACGAATATTCCAGGAATCTATGCTATCGGCGATGTTATTGGAAAACTAATGTTAGCGCATATAGCGTCTAGGGAAGGGATCGTTGCTGCGGAAAATGCTATCGGCGGGCATCGAACGATGGATTATCGCGTTACTCCATGGGGAATATTCACTAATCCGGAAATCGGTAGAGTCGGTTTAACGGAAAAAGAAGCGATAGAACAAGGGTATCAGGTAAAAATCGGTAGATTCCCATTGCGCGCACTCGGAAAAGCGCATGCGGTTAATGAAATTGATGGACTAGTGAAAATCATTGCAGATGCGACTTCGGATAAAATTCTGGGCGTCCATATTTGCAGCGCGCACGCTACTGAATTGATTCACGAAACGGCATTAGCTATGCAGCTTAATGCGACTGCAACCGACCTCAGTAGATTAATTCATACGCATCCGACGTTCGCAGAAGCGATTAGCGAATCTGCTCATGATGTCCACAATCAAGCAATCCATCTGCCTAAAAAGTAGAAAGGAGGTTTATCATACCCCATATAGGTTTAATCAAATAAATTATTACTTTCTTAAATTTCATAATTGTCGTGGAAAAACCTTATGCTTTCTATACAACCAAATCCAGATTTTAATCGGTTAAAAAAAGCGGTTTTTCGGCAAGGTGAACCTGACCGAGTTCCGTTTATTGAATTGTTTGCGGATATAGAAATAATCGAAACGATTCTGGGAGAACCTATTCCTATCCCGCAACCGGGAGATACTGTTGCTGAATTGAACTGGCTAAAAAAGAATGTAGAGTTCCGCTATATAACCGGTTTCGATTATGTCCATCTTAGCCCGCAATTTACGATGGAATTCGCACGAATTCATACCCAGAATACTGCAGAACTCGCTAAATCCGACCGATTTTATATCGATGAAGAAAACGGGATGATTGCAAACTGGCAAGATTTCGAGAACTATCCCTGGCCTAAACCGGAATCGGTTGATTATTCGAGTTTCGAAAAAATCATGCAATTCCTGCCGGAAGGAATGGGAATTATCGGGCAAACGTCCGGAATCCTCGAATACGTTATGTGGTTAACCGGATATACGAAATTCTCCTATCTGCTTTACGATGATGAACCACTCATCCAATCGCTTTTTGATAAAATTGGGAATTTCTTTGTGAGTTTATATCAAACGATGGCGGATTTCGACCATGTCGGAATGTTTTTCATCGGAGACGATATGGGGCATAAACATGGTACGATGATTTCGCCGGAAATGTTACGAAAATATGTTTTCCCCTGGCATAAGAAACTGATTGATATCTGCCACGCTAAAGAAAAACCGATTTTACTTCATTCTTGCGGAAATTTAGATACAGTTATGGATGATATTATTTCCCTCGGATTTGATGGCAAACATTCATTTGAAGATGCAATTATGCCGGTTACCGAAGCGAAAAAGAAATATGGCCACCGAATCAGTATTCTTGGCGGAGTTGATGTTGATTTTCTTTGCCAAGCGGATGAACCGAAGATTCGCAAGTATGTCCGCAACATTCTCCGAAATTGTGCACCTGGTGGCGGATATGCGTTCGGAACGGGCAATAGTGTTGCAAACTATATCCCAGTGCAAAACTACTTAACCATGCTTGATGAAGGCTGGAAATCTGGATTCTATCCTTACAGCTAACCCAAACCCACTATTTTTAAAATTCTCTTAAATATAATCTACTGATTTTATTATAGTTAGACATTCTTGGCTATTCTATTCGGAGATAGAATCTATACTGGAGGAGAACCAGTGTGGGTCAAAGCCTCACTGGTTTCACTCCATTATTCAATTTAATAAAATCTTTTCAGAATAAATTTTTTATGTTTTCAATCCTTGTCTACTTATGATAAAATATTTACTCTTAAAGTATATTTAGGCGTTTAATTTTATCGTTAAACTCTGTGGCCTCTGTGGTTGATTTAGAAAATTTACCGCTCGTCTGGAAAGTGCATCCGTTTAAAGAGCACTGGGTTAAATCAGTAGCATTAGTTTTGTTTTTAATTATTGTTATCGGTATTGTTCAATCGAGTTTCAAAGAACCTTTTTTAACTGGAGTATCGTTCGTAGTTTTAATCAGTTCGTTACTACGGTATTTTTTCCCAACAGAATATCGGATTAATAACGATGGAATTCAGATAACTTTTCTTGGAAGAACAACGCTACGAAAATGGAGCGAGTTTAAAAGTTACTATATCTGTAAAACTGGGGTACAATTATCTCCATTTTCTCGTCCGCATTGGCTGGATACCTTTCGCGGGCATTTCGTTCTGCTGGGTAAAGATAAAGAGGTAATCATCGAGTATATAAAAGCTAGAGTACAAAACGCAGATTTTACTTCTGACTAGATCCAAATGTCAAACACAAGTCAACATCTAAAATCCACAATTGATGATAAAATGGAATCGAACAGATGGTATAAGATAAAACGGAAGTTCAAACAGGCGTTTGCTGTTCAACAGGAGCCATTACCAGCAGATAAGGATTATGCGATTTTGGATAAAGCGGCAGAGTTTATTGTCAAACGTCGGCTAGCAGCACCTGCTATTATCGCGCTGCAATCTATGACCCCGTTAAACTTTATCGGGAGTCAAGCGTTAATAGTTATCGAGCCGTTTTTAAGCCCGTTTTTTAAACAGGAAGATTATCAGAAAATTATCGAAATTCTTGAACATCGGGATGGAATAGAACTTTTCATTCAGCGAATCGAACAAGCAGTACAAGCTGATGCTTCCGAATAGGCATTGATTCAAATGAACATTCATTAATTGGATAGAATCCAATTCAATGTATTAATATCGGTAACGTTATGTATGAGAATCTAAATGTTATCATCGCTACTGATTGTGGCAGTACAACGACTAAAGCGATTCTGATTGAAAAAAAGAATGGTGAGTACCGGCAGACGTATCGTGGTGAAGCGCCGACTACGGTTGAAGCGCCATTCAATGATGTGACCCGCGGTGTTTTAAATGCAATTGCTGAAGTTGAAGAGCTTTCAGGTCGCAAAATCCTTGACGGAGAAAAGATAATTCATCCTGCACAAGGAAACATTGGTGTCGATATATACATTTCTACTTCGAGTGCTGGTGGCGGATTGCAGATGTTAGTGGCTGGTGCGGTCAAAACAATGACAGCGGAAAGCGCACAACGTGCTGCGCTTGGTGCAGGTGCAATTGTTATGGATGTACTTGCGTCAAATGATGGACGACTCCCGCATCAGAAAATCGAACGTATCCGCGGATTCCGGCCGGATATGATTTTGTTATCCGGCGGAACTGATGGAGGAACTATTGCCCATGTCGTTGAACTAGCGGAATATATTGCAGCAGCGAATCCGAAACCACGACTTGGACATACCTTCCGACTTCCAATAATTTACGCCGGCAATAAAGATGCACGACCGGAAGTTGAACGAGTATTAGGCAAAATTGTTGACCTGGTTATAACCGATAATATTCGACCGCAATTGGAGGTAGAAAATCTTTTTCCTGCGCGCCAAAAAATCCAAGAGTTGTTTATGGAACATGTTATGGCTCAAGCACCGGGATATGGAAAACTCAAAGAATGGGTTGAGGTTCCAATTATGCCGACTCCGGCTGCGGTTGGCAATCTTATCGAAACCGTTGCCAAGAAAGAAAATATAAACGTTATCGGCGTTGATATCGGTGGAGCGACTACGGATGTCTTTTCGGTATTCCAAAAAATATTCAATCGAACCGTAAGCGCTAATCTTGGAATGAGTTATAGTATCTCTAATGTTCTCGCTGAAGCTGGGCTCGATAATATTCTTCGTTGGTTACCCTTTGACATCGACCCTGAAGACTTGCGTAACCGGATAAAAAATAAAATGATTCGGCCGACGACTATCCCGCAATCATTAAAAGAACTGATTATCGAACAAGCGATATCTCGCGAAGCACTTCGGCTCGCTTTTGAACAACATAAATCGTTAGCGGTTGGATTAAAAGGAGTTCAACAAGAACGGTCAATTGCTGATTCATTCAAGCAAACCGAATCCGGACAAACGTTAATTAATATGCTGGATTTGCATCTGCTAATCGGCAGTGGCGGCGTGTTATCTCATGCACCGCGTCGGGTACAATCGATGTTAATGATGATAGATGCCTTTCAACCAGAAGGGGTCACGCGATTAGCTGTTGATAGTATCTTTATGATGCCACATTTAGGAGTGTTAGCGAGTGTGAATGACACTGCCGCTACAGAAGTTTGAAAAAGATTGTTTGATAAATTTAGGGACGTGCATTGCGGTTAGTGGCGAAGGGAAATCTGGACAGGACTGTGTCGAGTATAAACTCACTTTCGACGATGGAAACATTATAGAGCATCGGCTACCACCGGGTGAAATAGTTTTGCATCCGCTACCGTTAGAGAAATCAGCAACTATCGAAGTGCGGCCGATGCGAGGATTTAACGTCGGTGAAGGTTCTGGTAAAACGGTCATCCAGAAAGTTACTGGCGGCGTTGTCGGTATTGTGATTGATACACGAGGGCGTCCGTTAAAATTATCTTCTGACCATAAAGAACGACAGGAACAACTGACGAAATGGAATCAAGCGTTAAATGTTTATCCGAAATATTAAAATTTTAAAAACATAAATACGAATGAATAAAATTCAATAATAGGTAAATCAGAAATTCATAATCGCAGCAGAGAGATAAAAATGAGAAGCTAGGTAATAATTATGGCACATGCATATACCCCCGGTTTACAAGTAATGGAACGAACCGTGGTAACGAAAACTCGCACGCTACCGATACCTGGAGAAGTATTAGTTAAACCTGGAGATATAGTTAAGGCGGAAACAATTATTGCCCGAACCGAGCTGCCGAATGAAGTCCTTGCGGTTAACGTTGTTAACCAGTTGAGTATTGCACCGGAAGATATCCACGAATATATGCTCAAAAAAGAAGGTGACTCTGTTCAGGAAGGAGAACCGATAGCGGAAAACAAACCGATTATTAAATGGTTTAAAACCACCGTTAAATCGCCAATAACGGGTACTGTCGAGAGTATTTCGCATATTACTGGCCAGGTTCTTTTACGGAAACCACCACGACACGTTGAACTCTTATCGTATCTGGATGGAGAAGTGAAAGAAATCATACCGGGCTTAGGCGCAGAAATTGTTACTGAAGCAACTTTTATCCAAGGGATTTTTGGTATCGGCGGTGAACGAGCTGGCATTCTCCAAACAGTAGTTAACTCACCTGATGAACCACTTACAATCGATAAACTTCATCCTGAGCTCCAAGGAAAAATTATTGTTGGCGGTTCCTTTATTGATGGTAAAACGTTAAAGAAGGCAATTGAGTTTGGTGTAACCGGAATTATTCTCGGTGGTATTAATGCGCAGGATCTTAAAGAATGGTTAGGATATGAACTCGGGGTAGCGATTACCGGAGATGAAGATGTAACCGCAACGTTAATTATTACCGAAGGATTTGGCAAGATTTCGATGGCACAGCGCACATTTGAGTTATTGAAATCACATCAAGGGAAACGAGCGTCAATCAGTGGTAGAACACAAATCCGAGCTGGGGTTATGCGACCAGAAATAATAATTTCTCTTGCAAAAACTGAGGGTAGTATGGTAAAAAATATTGATTTTTCACAAAGTACTGGCATTAAAATTGGCGACCAAATTCGGGTGATACGCGAACCCTACTTTGGGAAAATCGGCAAAATTATCGCATTACCACCAGAATTACAGCAAATCGAAACGGAAGCAAAGGTACGGGTTCTTGAGGTTGAACTTCTGGATGGACAACGTATCGTATTACCTCGAGCTAATGTAGAAATTATTGAAGGATAAATCCAGAACCTAGAATTTTGAATGAAACATACTCATAGATTCTTTTATCTAATCCTTACCATATTCTTTTTGAGGTTAATTTCTATTGCTATTTCGCAACCCGTTCAACTCGTTCTCCCAGAGAAATTTGAAGCAATTGATACTCCAAACGATGACGGGAAAAGTATCCTTTTGCTTTGGACAATCTCCCCGAGCGATGGTGAGAATGTAAAATATATTATTTCAACTTCATCGAATTCTACCGGACCATTCTTCCCTGTAGATGAAATTAAATCTACTGAATCATATAAATCTGACGCACCAGCTTATTTCGGATTTTCTAAGCTCAATAAGCAATGGCATTTTTACGAAGCAGAAGCCTCAATAGATACGGTTACCAATAAACCGATACAACTCTACTATCAACTGGGGATGAGTCAAGCAAATGATACCACCGTCTATACTCACCCGCACATTGTAACCGCAATTCCGGAACAGAACTGGTTTAAATGGAATAAGTTAAATAATTTTATTCTAACCGCATTATTATTTTTCTTTATCTACTATTTCATTCAGCGCGCTCGAAAAGACCCGAACCTATTTATCCGCCGTATTCCCGGATTGGAAGCAGTTGATGAAGCTATCGGACGTGCTACGGAAATGGGGAAACCGATACTCTACCTTACTGGTGCATACGATATGGATAGTATCTCTACGATAGCGAGTGTAAATATTTTAAGCCATTTAGCGAAAAAAGTCGCAGCGTACGATTCAAGAATAATCGTTCCGTGCCGATATTCGATTGCCATGACTGTATGTCAGGAAGTAGTGAAGGAGGCGTATCTCAACATTGGCAGACCGGATGCATTTAATCCGAATGATATTTTCTATGTCACGGAAGACCAGTTTGGATTTACAGCTGCTGTTGACGGAATTATGGTACGAGAAAAACCGGCAGCGAATTTCTTTTTAGGTACATTTGCTGCTGAATCAATTATTCTGGCGGAAACTGGTGCTTCAACAGGCGCTATTCAGGTAGCCGGAACAGATTCACGATATCAACTGCCGTTCTTCATTGTTGCCTGTGATTATACTTTAATTGGAGAAGAACTGTATGCTGCAAGTGCATATTTATCCCGTGAACCAAAATTGCTCGGTAGTCTTCGCGGCCAGGATGCCGGAAAAATTCTTATTGTTAGCAGTATTTTAATAGGTTCAATATTAAGTACGATATATTACTTTATCCCGAATGAATGGCTATTAATCATCAAATACATGTTTAAGGTATTATAAACTATGGATTTTTTTAAAAGACGCTTACCAACATTAATCGTATTATTCCTCGGATTTGGAATGATTGCTCAATATTTCATTCCATTAAAAATATCTGATTCGATTTTAACTAATGTTACTATCTGGATTCGGTTAATTGCCGCATTTACACTTGTTATCGGCATAGTCAGTTTAATGCGAACCCATTATTTTAAAATTAAACGTCAATCATCAGGCTGGGCATATAGTTTAGTATTGTATATCGCTTTAGTTACAATGGTTATAGTTGGATTTGCTAGAGGGATTCAATCTGGTTCTCCGTTTATGTGGATGTTTGAAAACATTCAGGTTCCGTTAACAGCATCAACTTTTTCTTTAACGGCATTTTTTATATGTTCTGCTGCGTATCGGGCATTTATCGCACGAAATTTTGAAGCTACGGTTATGCTCGTCACTGCGGTGATTATTATGATTGGTCGTATCCCATTTGGTGATATGATTTCACAATCGCTGCCAAAATTTATACCTGGTTTCACTACAATTACCAGTTGGATACTCGATGTTCCGGGTATGGCAGCAGGTCGCGCAATTATGCTTGGTATAGGGCTAGGCGGAATTGCTACATCATTAAGAATAATTTTAGGAATAGAACGAACGTATCAGGGAAAAGATTAAATTGTTCGTTTTAGACTACTGTCCATATAACATATAACCATGGATTGGTTGCGCAAATTATCTAAAATAGATCGGCGAATCATTTTTACGGTGGTAATGGTTGCAATAGCGATCCCGATATTTGTTCCATTAAATCTACCGGTATTTATCACAAAAGAGGTTCGCGGTGTATATGATGAAATTGAAAAGCTGCCGGCTGGAAGTGCGGTAATGTTAGTTTTCGATTACGAACCGGCTGCAACCCCGGAATTAGACCCAATGACTGTCGCAATATTACGTCAGTGTTTTCGAAAAAATCTCCGGGTGATTACCACGACATTATACACGAGCGGTAGCGGGATAGCAGAAAAATGGTTGACTATTATTGGGAAAGAATATGGTAAAGTTGCGGGAAAAGATTATGTCCATTTAGGATATAAATCTGGTGTTTACGCAGTGGTAATTGGACTTGGCGTAGATTTGAAACAAACTTTCCCAAAAGATTACTATGGCAATAATACTTATACCCTTGAAGGATTAAAAGATATTAATTCTTTAAAGGACATTAAATACCTCGTTGTTCTCCACGATGATGCAACTGTATTTACGTGGATAACGTATGGATACGAACGATACGGGATTCGTATTGGAACAGGATGTACTGCGGTTATGGCACCAGGGAATTATCCGGCATTGAATGCGGGACAGATAACCGGGATTATTGGCGGACTTAAAGGTGCGTCTGAGTATGAAAAGCTCGAAGGTTATCGTGGTGCTGGTTCCGCAGGTATGGATAGTCAGTCAGTAATTCATATTTTTATAATCGGGTTAATTGTTTTTGGTAATATAACCTATTTTACTTTACGGAGAAAACAGAAGTAAATTAATTCGCTAAATTCGAGTGTATTCTATGACTGGTTGGGAAATATTTGGAATTTGGCTTGCCGCAGGATTAACCATCGCTATTTATAGCTTTTTATATAAGGATAATCCAGCGTATAAATTAGCTGAACATATTTATGTCGGTATTTCAGCTGGATATACCGTATGTATTGCTTATTTCAATGTTATTGATCCGAATTTGATTAAAGAATTGACTGAAAAACGAAATTTTATTGTTCTTATTCCAGCTGTATTAGGGTTGTTAATGTACAGTCGGTTCTTCAAAAAATTCTCTTGGATTAGTCGAATTTCGATTGCGTTTGTTATCGGTGCGGGAGCAGGAATCAGTGTTCCCAACTCAATTCAGGCGTTACTTTTGAAACATACTAGCGCTACCATCGCTCCACTTTTTTCAAATGACGGATTCCAGATTAATTCTTTGATTATCATTGTTGGAGTTACCGCAGTTTTGATTTACTTTTTCTTTTCTATCGAGCAAGGAAAAGGATTGAAAACCGTTTCGTGGTTGGGGATTATATTTATTATGGTCTCATTTGGTGCTTCGTTCGGATATACTGTTATGGGTCGGGTCTCCTTGGTTATAGGACGAATTAGATTTTTACTTACCGAATGGGCTCCGCTGGTTTTCCAATTGTTTAATTTTGGAAAATGACGTATTCTTAGCTGGTAAGTGGTGTGTTTTTCTTCTGAATACTGTATGCAAATATTACCTATTCAAGACCCGACGGCAATTTTTGTTTTTCTCATCAGTCTGGTTGGATTAATCTTCTGGCTCGGAAAACAGCCAAAGTTACAATGGTTGTTTAAATATCTACCCACCCTAATTTGGACTTACTTCCTACCAATGATTTGTGCGACGATTGGTATTCTGCCCGCAGAATCTGTTACCTATGACTGGTTGAAAAATTATCTTTTGCCAGGGGTATTAATTATTTTACTAATCTCAGCGGATATCAAATCAATACTCAAATTAGGTAAAATAGCTATTCTAATGATGTTAGCAGGAACCATTGGAATCATTCTTGGCGCGCCGATAGCAACGTTTATTTTCCATAAATGGTTACCCGCTGACGCTTGGAAAGGAATCGGTGCATTAGCCGGCAGTTGGATTGGCGGAAGCGCAAATATGATAGCTATCAAAGAAGGATTTGGAACCCCGTCGGAGATTTTCAGTGCTTGTGTGGTTGTTGATACGGTTGTCGCTTATTCTTGGCTGGGCATCATTATCGCACTCTCTGCGTATCAACAAAAAATTGATACCTGGAATAAAGCTGACCGTAGTTCTCTCGAAGAAATCAATTTAAAAATCCAGAAAATTCATCTTGAAAAAAGCAGACCTATTACTGTTACTGATATTACTTCAATATTAGCAATTGCTTTTTGCCTAGGATATGGATGTTTCCAACTGGGAAAAATGATTCCAAATGTGAGTTATATAATTAATCATTTCACCTGGGCAATCATTATTGCCAGTACTATTGGGATCATATTATCGTTTACTAAAGTAGCGGAACTAGAGGCAGCGGGTGCGTCTAAAATTGGATATGCTGGTTTATATCTTATTCTCGCTTCAATCGGTGCTCAAGGTAATTTACGGCACGTCGCTGATTATCCGATTTTTCTTGCTGTTGGTGTAGTCTGGATACTTATTCATGGTCTATGCATGTTTGTCGCGGCACGATGGTTGAGAGCCCCGATGTTTTTCATTGCCACTGGAAGTCAAGCCAATATTGGCGGAACCTCTTCAGCACCGGTAGTTGCATCCATATACCAGAGTTCATTAGCGTCAGTCGGTTTATTATTAGCTATTTTAGGATATATGCTCGGTGTTTACGGCGGAATTATCGCTGGATTACTAGCGAAAATAGCTCAATTCCAATAGTACAGTTTGTTAGTATTCGTGGGTATCTGAAGTGGAAACTGAAGCATGCTGAAAGGTTCCTGATAACTTTAAATAGTTCAGAATGGATTGTGCTGCGCGAATTGAAGCCCCGGGAGAACCTAATTTATTTCTAACTTCTGCTAATTGCAATTTCATCTCCGCCAACCGCTCTGGAGTCAATAACAGGTTAATTGCTTCATCAGCTAATGCCATTGGTGTTAACTGCTTCTGCACTAGTTCCGGAACAATTCTTTTTCCCGCAACAATATTTACTAAGGCTATGTCTGAAATGGTAATTAATCTGCGAGCTATAAATGCAGTAATTGGTGAAACTTTATAGACTACAACCATTGGCGTCCCAATAATTGCCCCTTCCAACGTTGCGGTTCCTGACGAAACTAAAGAAATGTTCGATACTTCGCGGAGTTCATATTTATCTTCGGTGCTAATGATTATTGATTCTCCGGAAGCGCTAATCATAGTGTGGACTAATTCCTGATATTTCTCGCTAATAAGTAATAATACAACCTGAATGGTATTAATTTTCTGGCGAATATGTTTGATTGCTGATAACATTATGGGTAATAATGATTTTATTTCTTGCTCTCTACTCCCGGGAAGCAGGGTCATAATCGGTTGTGCAGCATTTAATCTATATTTCTGGTATACTTCTTCTCGGCTCAACCTTAACTTAACAACATCTAATAATGGATGCCCAACAAATTCTGTTGCTAAACCATATGGAGTATAAAGTTCTTTTTCAAAAGGGAAAATCACCAGCATCTTGTCAACCAACTTAGCAATTTTCTCTATTCGCTTTTTACCCCAAGCCCAAATTTGTGGACTGATGTAATAGATTATCGGAATACCATATTTTTTTATCCGAGCTGTAACCCGTAAATTAAATCCAGGATAATCAACTAAAATGATAACTACGGGTTTTTGTTTTATGATAAGCTGTTCAATTTCATCAAATAATTTCTTGAAATAACCAAGTTGTTTAATCGGCTCCCAAAAACCTACTACCGCTCGGTCAACTAAATTATGGATTAAGATTACTCCTGCTTCTTGCATTCTGTTTCCACCAAATCCAAAAATTTGAACGGTAGGTTCTAATTTTTTTAGTGCATAACAGAGATTTGAAGCATGGAGATCACCGGATTCTTCCCCGGCTATAATGAAAATACGATGTATCATTTTTCAATAAGTGAAATAATACAATAATAGATGCCAAAATTAGATAAAAGGGAAACAAAGTAACATAGGAAACGTAAGACTACACTTTTAAGTTCTTAATTCGTTAGTTTTGTTTTTTCATTAGTTTAATTTCGCGCTTGATTGGAGGTTTAGCGTGAATCAATCGAGTTATTTCCAAAGCTAATTCAAGCGCATCACGTCCGTGTTCTCCAGAAACAATTGGGGGTTTTCCAGCACGAACACAGGATATAAATGATTCCAATTCTAATCGTAACGGTTCTTTTTTTTCAATTGATACTTTTCGTAATAAAATTATTGGTTTACCGTGTTTGACTACTTTGCGATAAATTTTCAGTTCCGGGGTTGCATAATCGAGCGAAAAATAAGCATTCTTCTGAAATATACGGAGTTTTCGCATTTTCTCTGCGGAAACCCGACTCGCTGTAACATTAGCAATACAACCGTTGGCAAAATGAATATGTGCATTAGCGATATCTTCATGGTTGGTTAATACTGGAACGCCAACCGCTTCTATCGCAACCACCGGCGATTTTACCACCGCTAAAATAATGTCTAAATCGTGTATCATTAGGTCAAGAACTACTCCTACATCGCGAACTCGCGCATCGAAAGGAGATAATCGATGTGATTCGATAAACCGTGGTAAACGCAATACTTTCGCTAACTCTCGAACGGCGACATTAAACCGTTCAACATGACCTACTTGTAATATGAGCTTCTCTCTATTAGCAATGCGTACTAACTCAGTTGCCTCTTCCAATGAAGCGGTTATCGGTTTTTCAACCAAACAGTGTATCCCTGCAATCAACAGATCGCGCGTTACAGAATAATGTGCACTCGTTGGAACAACGATACTCGCGGCGTCAAACTTAACTTGCTTCAGTAACTCCTGATGATTAGGAAAGGCTAATGTCTTATATTGGTTCGCTATTGTGGTTGCTTGTAATAAATTGATATCGGCTACACCGACCAACTCGGTTCCGGGTAATTCTGAATAAATGCGCGCATGATGTTGGCCTAAATGACCAACGCCGATAACGGCAACTTTTATTTTTTTCATATTAAAAAATCGAAATCTAATGTTATGGTGCACTTATGCCATACATGCAAAGGTTATGCTGATTTGCTAATTCAATAACCGTTGGTTTATCGAGAATAAGGGTCGCCCCAGATTCTATAGCTAAAACACTGGCTTTAACTGCAACCATTTTTTCTATTGTTCGCTTACCAATTATTGGGATATCAAACCGAATATCCTGTTTAGGTTTGCTTACCTTAACAATAACAACCCCTTCTCCACCAAATTGTGCTGCACGTTCTATGGCCGCATCGGTTCCTTCTATTGCTTCAATAGCTAATACGGCTTGATTCTTAACAACAACACTTTGACCAATATCTACTTCTGCAATATGCTTGGCTATTTTAAATCCAAATTTAATATCAGCCATTTCTTCAGTCGTTGGTTGTCGAATGGTCATAGGACCAGCGTCAGCTAAACCGGATTTTAAGTATAATGTCGCATCCAATAATGTTATTCCTTCTTGAGCTAATTCTTCTGCAACCGCAGATAGCAATGAATCGGTTTGTTTATTGCTAAGTTTGGTTAATAATTTTAATGTTCGCATATCAAAGGTATACGATTTAAAAATAACCGTTTGCGGAACTTTTCCAACAAAAACTGCATAACGAATTTGCTCTTTTTTAAGAAGTACAATGAGTTCATCGAGTTGGCCAAATTTTATCCAATGAACATTCTTTTCCGGAACTAACGTAGCAATTTCAGGGGATGTTATAGTAGGGAAAGCAAAAATAACTAGTTCTATTTGATTTTTTAACGCTTCCTTTGCAAAGAGAATCGGATAATCACTACTCCCTGCAATGAGACCGATTCTTGTAAATGAAGGTGAATTCATACCTTAACGACATATTCCGCGTTTTGAAGCTCGAATAAATTTAACAAAATGAACGATTTCTTGTGAATCACCTAGTTCCTGTTCAATACGGCTAAGTGCGTCTTGCAGTGTTAGTCCTTGCCGATAAAGAATTTTATAGGCGGTTTTTAAGGTATGGATGACTTCTTTCGGAAAATTATGCCGTTGTAATCCAACTGTATTTAAACCATAAGGTCTACTCGGGTCACCAGCAACTTTTAAATAGGGAGGAGTATCTTTGACTACTTTTGAACAACCGCCGGTGATGGAATATTTTCCAATTTGGACAAACTGATGGATGAATACACCACCACCTACAACCGCATAATCTTCAATACATACATGCCCAGCTAACGTAGCTACATTGGCCAATATAACATTATTACCGATGGTACAATTATGCGCTATATGAACATAAGCCATAATCAAATTATTATTTCCAATTTTAGTTATACTACCCGGTTCAGTAGCCCGATTAATGGTTACAAATTCACGTATAATATTGTTATCTCCTATTTCAACATAGGTTTCTCCACCTTTAAACTTCAGATCTTGCGGTGTTCCGCCAATGACAGAACATGAATGCAATCGACAGTTACGACCTATTTTCGTGTAATTCTCAATAACCACATGATTATCAAGAACAGTATCATCGCCTATCGTCACATGTTCTGCAATAATACAATAGGGACCGATAGTAATATTTTTCCCTAATTGTGCTTTCGGATGAATAATTGCTGACGGATGAATATTCACAACATATACTCCTTACTATCAATTAAATTTACTTGTACTACAAAATGTATACAAAATGTAACATAGGACAAACTTTTTGTCAAAGTTTTTTTCTTTTTTTCTGTAAAAATTGTTCTGCGACTTGCAAAAAAACCATATAGGTTGAGGCATCGTAAAGCACAAAATCAATTTCACGTAGTGTAGTTTCCTGCTGACAATGCTCAACAACTTCATGTAGCATTACCTCAGCCGCTGCTCTTGCTGGAAACCCACCAACCCCAGTTCCAATCGCGGGAAAGGCTATGGAAGATAACCGATACTGGCATGCACGAAGTAAACTATTCCGAGTTGCCTGTCGAATTTTATCCGCATCAGTTTGTAAATCTTGTCCCATTCCAGCTGCATGAATGACATATTTGGCTTTTAGATTTCCAGCGGTTGTTACCACCGCTTCTCCTATCGGGATCGGACCAAGCCGGATTGCTTCCTCTTCAATAATTCTACCACCAGCTTGTTTGATTGCCCCAGCAACACCGCCTCCCATCCAGAGATGATTATTTGCCGCATTTACGATTGCATCCGTTGTAAATGTGGTTATATCGCCCTGAAAAAACTTTATTGTAGTTTGGTTAACTCTCCATTCCATATGAGTTATGATCCCGCACTACTAGTAACATTGAGTTTCTCGAATAAAATAGCAGGAGCAATAATATTTCCCACGGTTTCCTGTTCTTGGCTCATAGCTGCAATATGTCGGAACGCATCGTAAATATTTCCCGAAACCATTGTATCTTTTACACGGCCTACTATTTGTCCTTTTTCGATTTTAAACCCTAAGTCTACGTTTACCGAAAAATCTCCTGCTAATAAATTACTCTGTCCACCACCTAATATTTGGTGTACAATAATACCTTCTTGGATGCCGGAAATCAAGGTGGCATAAGGAATCTCTCCGGGATTAATAACTAAATTCGTATATTCTGGTGAAGGGAGATTACTGAATGAACGATGTCCGTGTCCAGTTGAATGGGTATGCATTAACCCTGCAGTCTGTAAATCATAAATATAATGCGTTAATTTCCCTGTATCAACTAAGGTTATTGGACGATGTACTATTCCTTCATCGTCGTATGGCGTTGAATTCACTCCAAACGGTATTGTCGGATCATCGATAATTGTTAATGCTGAATTGAATATTTGCTGTCCTAATTTTCCGGTCATAGGCGAGGTACCCTTTTGAATATATTTACCATTACATCCCATTTCAAATCCATAAAGAATTGAATAAAGCGCCTTCGGAGCAAAAATCACCGGCATTAATTGGGTGGTAACACTCACTTTGTTTTTCGCTGTTTTCATTTTATCTACAAGCCGTATTAACAATTTTTCGGGTAGATGGACTAATTTTCCAGAACTATAATATTCGTCTATCCAAAGGAATCCATCGGGTTCAACTTCTACAGCATTAATAAATTCGGTATAAAGTGTTTTTTGATAATGGACATGTAGTCCAGTTGAATTGATTATTTCAATATTTGCTAACCGCTTAATAATTTCGACATCACATTTTGCTTCTCTAGCGTTCTCTTTAACAAAAGCAACTAACCTTTTACCGCTTTCTACCATTGCATCAACATTACATTGTGCTACGGCTATATCATAGATATCCGAAGCTGGTTTTGACTTATGCAGTTGTTTCCCTGTCGGAAATTGAAACTTTGCTTCTTGTCCATATTTCGCTGAATTAAACGCTTTATTAACTAGTGAAGGTAGATTATCGATATCAGTAGTACTGGAATACCCTATTTTGCCATCTACAATAACTCGCAATCCGATTCCGTTGGTATATCGAGTATACATAACTTTCAATTCATCGGATTTGAATTCTACTTGAGTATCTTCGCTACGAATATGATATACTTCAGCGGAAGATGTCCTATTCTTTGCTAAGTCTAAAACATATTGACTAATATTGGTCATTGTATCCTTCATATTGAATTATATACCACCTATTACAACATTTCGAATTCTAATATGTGGTCCTCCGTCACTTACCGGTAATGGACTTTGTCCTTGCTTACCGCAACCACCAAGACCACCGCGAATCTCTAAATCATTTCCAATTGCATCAATATTCTGTAAGGTCTCAAATACATTGCCACTTAAGATTACATCACGTATCCGTTGACCAATTTTCCCTTGTTTAATTTCATAAGCCTCTTCGGATGAAAAGGTAAACATTTCTAAATTGGTATTTCCTCCTAGTGCTCCTTTAACATACAAGCCATAATCAACTTCACTAATCATTTTATCGAACGAGTATGTACTCGGTTCTATATACGTACAACTCATACGAACTATTGGCGGAAACCGATAAGAAATTGCACGCGCATTACCACTAACTGGTTCATTCATTTTCGCCGCTGTTTCCCGTGAATGAAGGCGTCCCACTAAAATACCATTTTTAATTAAATAATTTTTTTGACCAGGAACACCTTCATCATCAAATTCATAATGTCCTCGTATCCCTGGAATCGTTGCATCGTCAACAACATTTAATTCCGGAACCCCAAATTGTGTGCCAATTCTCATTATCGCTAACATCCGCGGATTATCATAAATATGGTCAGCTTCACTTAAATGGCCAAATGCTTCGTGGATAAACACCCCGGCAAGCTTCTGGTCAATAACGACCGTATACACTCCGGATGTAACCCGTTTGGCGGAAAGCAATCCAATAGCGCGTTCCGCAATTTGTTCTACCATGGGTTCCAAACCTAAAATACTATCATATCCAGTTTCACTAGCCAGAGACTCATAAGCTCGCTGGACGGTATTTCCATCTTTCGCTAAAGCTGATATACTCATTCCGGCAAATAATTTCTCCTGTTCAATTTCGGTTTGCTCGGAATTAAAATAATATTTTCGGGTATACCCATCAGCATAGAGAATGCGAGTGGATTGAATTTGCGGGTAGTGTAATAACTGGCGATTATATCGTTCACAAAGGAACTGTTTCTCCGATAACGGAATACTTCTCGGGTCTAATTTTGGTTGAGCAGAAATAAACGCTTTTTGAGGTTTAACCGGTGCTAATTTGCTTGTTTGATTTCCGATCAATTTAGCCTGATGACAAGCGAGTCGAACATGGTGTTCTAAATTATCGAGTGAATTAAAACTAACAAACCCCCAGCCTCCGTTATGGAATGCTCGTACATTCCCGCCGAAAACATCGGATTCCCCGATATTTTCCAGTTCTTTGCCCATGTAAACCACTTCGGTATAGCTTGTCCGTTGAACTCGGATTTCAATATATTCAGTTGTAGCAACGGTTAACGCCTGTTTAAGTTTTTTTTCCATAAAAGATAAGAAGATTTTTGAATGCCAAAATCACCCAAAAATATAACTTAACTTTAATAAGCTTAGGTTATACAAAAAAATGGTGGGCGATACTGGAATCGAACCAGTGACCTCCGCCATGTCAAGACGGCACTCTAACCAACTGAGCTAATCGCCCACCTTACCAAAATGTAGTTTTATAATTGTTCTAATTTTATTATTATAATATGTTCTTATTACAAAAAGCAACCTGTAATTGGATATCACATTTTTCATACTAAAAATTTTTTATTCTAAACATTATATTGTTTTACAGTTTCAACCAATTTTACCCACCATTGCTGTTCTTTATCGATTTTTTGTACGATACGTTCACCTTGACTTTTTTCCGATGCAATTCCAAATATTGCAGAACCGCTACCCGTCATTAATACGTTTACACAGCCTAAACGAACCAGTTTTTGCTTAACCTCAACCAACTTCGGATATAGATTAAATGTTGTTATTTCAAGACGATTAAATAACAAACAAGCTATTTTCGAACAATTATTTGTTTCTATTGCAGATATGATTTCAGTTGGGTCTTTTTTATTGATTATGGAAGCGATATTGAAATGTTTATACACTGTGGCTGTAGATATCGGAAAATTAGGATAGACAACGACGAATACTAATTCTGGTGTTGGTAGTTGTCGAACTATTCGTTCGCCTTTTCCCAAAGCTAACGCCGTTCCCCCCCGCAGAAAAAATGGCACATCCATACCTAGTTGGCAACCTATTTCAGTGAGTTCATCGTAAGATAAGTTACAATTCCACAGTTTATTACATCCAATCAAGACAGCAGCAGCATCACTACTTCCTCCACCCAATCCAGCACCTATCGGAATGTTTTTTTCTAAATGAATCGATATTCCTTGTTTAACCCCTGTTTTTTCTTGCAACAGCGACGCTGCACGGTACGCTAAATTACATGAATCAATGGGCAATTCTGGTATATTACAGGTAAGGTTAATTTTTTTAGGTTGGATGGTTAACCGAATAGTATCATAGAGATTAATTGTTTGGAGAATGGTTACCAAATCATGATATCCATCGTCTCGGCGAGCTACAATTTCCAAGAATAAATTTACTTTAGCATACGCTTTAAGTAGCATACTTAAAGAAAGAAAGCAGATACAAAAGATTAAATATAATCGGTTCATAAAATCTCTTTGTATCTGCTTTAATCGTCTAATATCAGCGAACTATTACCTATGGCTATTTTTTCTTATGCCGGTCACGACGCCGTCGTTTTTTTAATTTATGCTTTTTAATTTTGTGACGTTTACGTTTTCTTCCGCAAGGCATTCCTTGTTCGCCCTCCTTTCATTGAAATCGATAGTCTTATCGTAGCAGCTTATATAAACTATCAACTATTTCCTGAAGGGTTTTTTCGCTTTTTGCTTCCGCATAACAACGTAAGAGCGGTTCAGTTCCCGATGGACGTATTAATACCCAACTTCCATCTTCAAGAACAAAACAAATCCCATCAACTGTTTTAATTTCTTTCACTCTCAATCCGGCAAAAAGTGTCGGGGTATTTGACCGTAATTGGCTTAAAATCGCTTGTTTCTTTATATTATCAGTTCTTAAATCAATGCGCTGTACGAAATAACTTCCATATTTCTTATAGATATCTTTTAACAATATTCCCAACGATTTTTTCTGATGTGCAATCAATTCAGCGACCAATAAACATGCAATGATACCGTCTTTTTCCGGAACATGGCGATATATACTCAATCCACCGCTCTCTTCTCCACCAATAATAATCTCTTGTTGTGACATCAACTCACCAATATATTTGAACCCAACTGGGGTTTCATATACTTGAATTCCTTTTTCTTTAGCAATAGCATCAATAAGATGAGTAGTCGCAATCGACCGAACAACTGCGCCAGTCCACTTACGCGAATCAATAAGATGGAGAAATAATAGTGCTATCACTTGATTCGGGGTAATATATGTTCCATCAGAATCAATTATTCCAAACCGATCAGCGTCACCGTCTAACGCTAATCCCAAATGTGCGGTCATTTCTTTTACTTTCAACTTCAATTCTTTTAAATTGTTCTCGGACGGTTCTGGGGTTCTCCCACCAAAATAGACATCTCGTTCTGCATGGAGTACCTCTATTTCACATCCGGCTTCTCGTAGGAGCACATCAAGATATCCTTTACCCGTTCCATAGAGAAGGTCAACAACAATTTTCAAGTTTGCTTTTCGAATGCTATCCCAATCTATCTTTTCGCGTATATAAGTTAAATATCGCGATCTGATATCTATCTCTTGTACTAATTTTTTCTCTATCGCTTCTGATAATGGCAGTACATGAGGCGTAGCTCCCGAACTAATCAATTGATTTGCTATCTGCTCAATTCTACTGGTTACTTCAACCGGTGCTGGACCGCCGGTAAATGGCGAAAATTTTATCCCATTATATTCTGGTGGATTATGGGAAGCGGTGATATTAACTCCACCAGCTACCTGCCGAGAAATAATCTCAAACGATATTGCTGGAGTTGGCACATCACGGTCACTTAAATATACTGGGATTCTGTTTCCAGCAAATACTTCCGCACATGTTTTCGCAAATTTATCGGATAAGAAGCGAGTATCATATCCGACAACTACTCCTCGTGTATCTAATTGTTCTTGTTGAAGATACTGTGCGATCGCTTGTGTCACAATACGAACATTAGCGAAGGTAAATTCTTCAGAGATAATCGCCCGCCATCCAGATGTTCCAAAAGATATTTTTGCCATAAATGTTACGACAATATTATAACTCTCATGTAAATTCAGTTTTTTTATTATTACGACTTTGTATTTAAAATTTCCTCTGTAACCCGAGCAACAAGTTTCGTTAATTCCTTTACGTCAACTGTTATTTTACCATTCGTACCCAATTGACCGCATGAAGCACCACAAACAGCACAGAGTGTATTGCTCCTTTCGCAGACTCCTGCCGAACCATAAATATCAAGATTTTCTGCAACCACTTCTTGTACTGCTGATTTTACCGCCATTAAAATATCCGGGAAACTAATGATATTGGGATGTTCCTTGATAATTTGCTTGGTTTTATCCACTGCAGCACGCGACATTTCAGTATAGAAATTAATTTTACTTATTCCAAGTTGAATTGATTTTTTAAAATCCTCTGCAGGGATCCCTGAGCCACCGTGCAATACTAATGGAACTGTTACTCGTTTTCGGATTTCGGATAATCGGTCGAAATCAAGTTTTGGAGTCTGTTTATATAAACCATGCGCATTCCCAATAGCAATCGCTAACGCATCAACTTGAGTTCGCTCAACAAACTGCTGAGCATCTGCTGGGTTGGTATACCACTCTTTCGCTGCTTCTTCGCCGCCGGGACCACCTTCCGCACCACCAACATGACCGAGTTCCGCTTCTACAGTTACCCCAACCGCATGCGCCATTTTTACAACTTCTTGGGTTTGTCTGATATTTTCTTCAAAAGGTAATAATGAACCATCAAACATCACTGATGTAAATCCACAACGAATCGCACGAACTATCGTCTCAAACTTCAATCCATGGTCAAGATGAATTGCTACAGGCACTGTTGCTTGCGTTGCTGCATGTCGAATTAATGGCAGAATAGTTTCCAAATCAATTACATACTTGTTCGTTTGCGTTGCCAATCCGTTTTCCAGATACTTAAAATGGACTTCCGCGATACTTAAAATGACTGGTGACCTTTTACGTTCCGCTGCGGTTAATATCGCTTGCAGAAATTCTAAATTAACAACATTAAACGATCCGACCGCATAATGATTCCGTTGTGCATCCTGTAATATCGCTGCTAGATTTACTAGACTCATAAAGCTAATACAAACAACTATTCAATTATTAATGGGAGGTTCTTATCGTAGTTATCGATTTTGACACGAATAATATACCCGTTTATTCCACAATTTCGGAGAAAAGGGTTCTTTTCTAGTATAAATTTACTAATGACATTAACTTTCTTTCCATCTTTTTCCTGATACGCATTCGGTTTCTTTTCGATAAAATCAGTTAATTTGGTTTTAATAATTAAATCTCCCGATTCGCTTAATTCGATATTATCTGCGCCTTCAAAAATAAATTTAATCTGGTTAGGGTTCTTTCCGCATGCGATATACATGATATACTCTAACTTCCCCTCTGAACCTCGATATACAACATCAATTCCGGAATAGAGATTCTTGTATCGAATTTGTCTAAACGTAGCAAGATTCTGTTTCCACTTTGAAGGGTCGCTACCTCGAAGAATATTCACTTTCCCAGGTAACTCTTCTTCTCCTACTACTTCACATTTCTGATCAACACCGAGAAACCGTTTCTTGAGAACTAACCGGGTCTCTTTTATGGGAACAGTTGATGAGGAAAATGACGGGGGTTTTCTCTCAAACCTGTCTAGCGGAATTAGTATCGTCGTATCAGATGATGGTAGTTCTGGTGGTTTTTCTCGTTTAATAAATTCCATAACTATCGCATCTTTTGTGAAAAACATTGTTCCGGAAGCGTTGGAAACATAATATATTACAGTTGTATCTATTTGACCCTTATTTTCTATAAACGATATTGGCAATTTGCCATACGACTGCAACACTCGGTCTGTTGCCGCCGGATTCATCTCGGTTTTGGTCGGTTCATTTACCGCATAAGTTATAACGCTTAATCCCCAGAGACCGATAATACATATAGATATGATATAACTCTTTATAAAAAATCCCCTACAATTTTTCATTATAATTAATATACTTCTATTTAACGAAAACTGCAAGTCATACCGACGGAATCTAAACTTTGAACTTTGGATTTTGACATTAAGATTTCCTAAAAAGTTGGTGACGCTTTGGTTTTAGGGTTAAAATTTTTTTGCACATAGTAGCAGCAATATGCAAAGTATAAGCGATAACGGTAACGAATTTCTGCTCACTTTTTAGGTACTATGGTATTCTTGGAGAGATCGAACATAAAGTTCTTCCTGTTGTAACGCTTGGATTCCCTCAACTGCAGCGAATGCTGCAGGAATAGTGGTAATAACCGGAATACGATTAGTTATCGCAGTTCTTCGAATTGCGAATTCGTCATATTTAGAAATCTTTCCTAGCGGGGTATTAATAATCAGGTTAATTTTCCCTTCATGAATGAGGTCAACTACATTCGGGCTGCCTTCGTTAACTTTATAAACAAAATCAACTGGTATACCCTGCGCTTGGAGGTAGTGATAAGTACCCCGAGTTGCTCGGAGATAGAATCCAAGTTCAACTAATTTCCTCGCTATCGGAACAATTGCCGGTTTATCCGGGTCATTTACACTAATAAATACGGTTCCTGATTTCGGAAGCGACGAACCCGCTGCAATCTGTGATTTTGCAAATGCAGCGCCAAATCGAGTATCGAGTCCCATTACTTCACCGGTAGATTTCATTTCTGGTCCAAGAATAATATCAACTCCCGGGAATTTAATGAATGGCAATACGACTTCTTTGACAGCAAAATAATCTAAATGTTTCTCCTGGGTAAATCCAAGTTCTTCAAGCGTTTTCCCGACCATGATTTTCGTAGCATATTTGGCTAACGGGATACCGATAGCTTTGCTGACATAAGGAATCGTTCTCGATGCGCGTGGATTGACTTCAAGGACATACACCTTCCCATCTTTAAGAGCATATTGGATATTCATTAACCCAACAACCTTTAACGCTTTTGCCAGTTTATAGGTATATTCTTTAACTGTATCGATTATTAGCGAATTTAACGATCGCGGTGGAATAACACACGCGCTATCTCCGGAATGGATACCCGCTTCTTCAATATGTTCCATAATCGCACCGATAACCGTTCGATTTCCATCACTAATTGCATCAACATCTATTTCCACCGCATTTTCTAGGAATCGATCAATTAATACCGGGTGTTCTTCCGAAGCCATAACCGCTCGTTCGATATATTTTCGTAACGCGATTTCTTCGTAAACTATTTCCATTGCTCGACCACCAAGCACATAGGATGGCCGAACGATAACGGGGTATCCAATACGGGTTGCTACCGCAATTGCTTCGTCAATTGAGCGAGCAGTCCCATTTTCGGGGGTAGGAATATCCAATGCTGTTAATAAAGCACCAAAACGTTTCCGGTCTTCAGCTAAATCGATACTATCTGGAGAGGTACCGAGTATATTCACCCCAGCCTTGGCTAATGGTATTGCGAGATTTAAAGGAGTTTGCCCACCAAACTGAACAATAACTCCTTCCGGTTGTTCAGCTTCAATAATATTCAATACATCTTCTCGAGTTAATGGTTCAAAATATAATCGGTCGGATATATCGTAATCTGTACTGACGGTTTCCGGATTACTATTGACCATAATTGCTTCGTAACCTTCTTCACGGAGTGCCTGAACTCCATGAACACAGCAATAATCAAACTCAATCCCCTGCCCGATTCGATTTGGACCACCACCGATGATGATAACCTTTTTCTTATCCGATTTTTTCACTTCTGATTCTGTTTCATACGTTGAATAATAATATGGTGTATAAGCTTCAAATTCCGCAGCACAGGTGTCTACGACTTTAAAAGTTGGAACAATCCGTTTTTTCTTCCGAAACTGCCGAATAGTCTCTTCATCACTCCGCAGTAAATAGGCAAGTTGAACATCGCTAAATCCATATCGTTTTGCTTCTCGTAATAGTTCGCTGCTGATAATCGGAACCTTTTGTTCTTTAATCTCCTGCGCAGAGTTCGAGTTATTCGGTAATCGATATTTCGCTAGTTTGCGTTCCATTTCAACGATTTGTTTTAGATTCGCCAGAAACCAAGGGTCAATATTCGTAAATTTATGTATCTTCTCGATACTCATTCGCTGCGATAACGCATAATGGATATAAAATAGACGTTCTGGATTAGGAATACGTAGCTTATCAACTATTTTTTCAATCTCGATTGTCCCACGCCCATCGCCACCGAACCCAAATCTACCAATTTCTAATGATCGAATTCCTTTCTGTAATGCTTCTTTAAATGTCCGACCGATGCTCATGGTTTCACCGACCGATTTCATTTGTGTATTCAAAATCGGTTCAGCACCTGGAAATTTTTCAAAAGCGAACCTCGGTATTTTCACCACGCAATAATCTATTGTCGGCTCGAAACAAGCTGGGGTTTTCTTAGTTATATCGTTCGGAATCTCATCAAGTCGATAACCAACAGCAAGTTTTGCTGCTATTTTCGCAATGGGAAATCCGGTAGCTTTTGAAGCTAATGCAGAACTCCGAGAAACACGCGGATTCATTTCAATTGCTACCATATCCCCGTTAACCGGATTTACTGCAAACTGGATATTCGACCCACCAGTTTCTACTCCAATTTCGCGAATAATCGCTATCGCCGCATCTCGCATCTGTTGATATTCTTTATCTGACAAAGTTTGCGCTGGAGCCACTGTGATACTATCACCGGTGTGAATTCCCATCGGGTCAAAATTCTCTATCGAACAGATAATTACCACGTTATCCGCTATATCTCGCATAACTTCTAGTTCGAATTCCTTCCACCCAATAACGGATTGTTCAATTAACACCTGATGTATCGGACTGGTTGCCAATCCCCATTGGACTTTTTCCAAGAAGTCGGTTTCATCATACGCAATACTACCGCCAGAACCCCCAAGAGTAAACGCTGGCCGAATAATATTTGGATATCCAATATCTTTCACTAACTGAAGCGCATCTTCTACCGTGTATGCCAATCCACTTTTTGGTACTTTCAACCCAATATTTTCCATACATTTTTTAAAGAGACTTCGATCTTCGGCTTTTTTAATTGCTTCCGCTTTCGCCCCGATTAACTCAACATTGAATTGTTCTAGGATTCCGTTTTCATAGAGTTCGAGTGAGACATTTAATCCTGTTTGCCCACCGAGTGTTGGTAATAATGCATGTGGTCGTTCTCGTTCAATAATTTTCGCTATAATGTCTGCGGTTATCGGCTCAATATAGGTTCGGTCACCCATTTGCGGGTCAGTCATAATCGTTGCGGGATTGCTATTCACCAGTACAACTTCATATCCTTCTTCCCGCAAAGCTTTACATCCTTGGGTACCGGAATAATCAAATTCGCAGGCTTGACCAATAACGATTGGCCCTGACCCAATGATGAGAATTTTTTTAATATCGGTTCTTTTCGGCATAATTTACATACAAATTTAATTTATTGACTTATTGCAATCGGTTTTTAGGTTGTGATATTCGTTAATTGTTATTAAAAAAGATGTGAATTCTCGATTACCCAGCAGTATAGCCGTTCGATACCTTCTCCAACTTCAATTCGTGGATGCCAATTCAAATCATGTTGGGCTTTTCGAATATCGCTAACATATACTTTTTGGTCACCTGGTCGCCAATCACTAAAATTCGCGGGGATTTCCCGACAGAGAAGTTTTGCTAGATATTCACGAAATTCGAGCCAAGCGGATACGGTGTTATTTGGCCCACCACCGATATTATAAATCTGCCCAGCAGTGATATCAATGTTCGCTACTGCAAGCTGAAATGCTCGAATTAAATCTTCGATAAAAAGAATATCCCGGACCTGTTTCCCATCGCCATAAATAGTTATCGGTTTACCCAGTATCGATGAGATAATAAAATGTGCAACCCATCCCTGGTCTTCGTTTCCGAATTGACGTGGACCATATATACAAGACATACGAAATACTACGGTTCGCAATCCATACATTCGTGCATAGTCGCGAACATACTGATCCGCCGCACCCTTTGAACATCCATATGGTGAATGAAAATCCAACCCACGCGATTCGGCAATTCCAAATGGATAATCTCTAAAACTATATCGTTTTTGCTGTTCAATTACTTTAATATCTTCCAATCCACCGTACACCTTATTCGTTGAAGTAAAAACGAGTATCGGATTACAATTACTCATCCGTGCCGCTTCAAGAATATTCAATGTCCCAAGTGCATTAATTTCAAAATCTTCTCGTGGGTTCAGAATCGATGTGGTTACTGCAACCTGTGCCGCAAGATGAAATATCACCTCTTGTCCTTGCACCGCTTGATTAACCACTTCTTTATTTCGAATATCACCTACTATGAGCTTACATTGATCACCAAATTTTGCTTTAAGCCATTCAACATTTTTTTCCGTTCCTTTACGCGAAAGATTATCGAGTATGGTTACGTCTTCACCTTGTTCAACCAGACGATACACCAGATTACTACCGATAAATCCTGCGCCACCAGTAACCAGTATTTTCTTGCTCACGGATAATTTACCTCCTCAAATATATAAAAAGACTTATTATCTTATCATAAATTTCTATGCTTCGGTTCGGAATAAAAAATCCAAAATTACCAATTGTTTTTCGCTTGCAAACTTGAGGGTACAATGTTACGACTTCTATAGTTAGCTTTTCCCAATGCTAGTATCGTTTCAAGATACCCTTCCGGAACACCAATATCATATCGTTCTCCTTGGATTTCGTAAGCAAAAAATCCTTCTTGTTTCCGCAGCTTTTCCAAAGCAGAAGTTAATTGGATTTCATTTTGTTCCCGCAGATTATGGTCAATATGATATTGTAAATGTTCGAAAATTCTTGGGGTTAAAATATATTGACCAAAAAGGCAAAGATATTGGTTCGTACCTAAACCTTCAACACGAAGATATTTCTGTGCATATTCAATAGTCGGTTTTTCTTTAAATTCCGTTATTTCAAATACGCCCGGATCCGAACAAATCGGTTTTGCGCCGACAGTACCGAACCGATATATAAGCGATTCTGCCGTTCGTAAGACTCCTACTACACTCTTTTGATACCGTTGATATACATTTAGTAATTGTTGCACGCAGGATATCTCGATTTTCGAATGACTAACATGGTCACCAAGGAGCAAGATAAACGGTTCGTGTCCTACAAACTCACGAGCGCAATATACCGCATGTCCAAATCCATCCTGCTTATCCTGATAAACAAACGATATTCGTTTGCCTAACTCTAAAATGTGTTTAGTCTGTTCAATTATAATCGGTTTATTTTGTATCTGTTCAGCAAAATTTGAAGGCAATGGTTGATGAAAAAATTGATGAAATACTGGTTTATCTTCCGGTTGGATAACGATTCCAATCTGTTCTATTCCGGATTGGACTAGCTCTTCAACAATAATCTGGATTATCGGTTTAACCAATCCATCACGGTCAATTACCGGAAACAGTTCTTTTTTTACTATTTTCGTTGCGGGATATAATCGTGTTCCCAAACCTGCTGCAGTGATAACAGCTTTCTTTACCATCGGATATTTCTGTCATAAAACCACGAAACGCTCGGAGAACCACTCCACTTAATTCCCTCGAGTTCCCGTGTTTTCAGGACAGGATTATGGTTATTTTATCATTTTGGTTCTATCGTTAATTCAAAACATTCGACATCTAGTGATTCTGGTAATTTTTTTATCAGTTCTTTTTGTTCTTGCGGGCCTCGAACCACAAATTGCGCGCAACCGTCACCTTGAGACCCAACTCCTTTGCCACCCCAAATTAAGTCTTGAATTGGTGGATAAGATAATACTTGATGAAGCTTCGGAGCGGTTAATTCTCGCGGACTTGCCGGAATCATAAATTCATCGAATAACCGTTGGGCTTCGGTCATCAGTCGTCCTACTTCTTCTGCATCTCCGTCAATAATAGCTTGTTTCGCTTGGATTAAAATCTCCTGATTGATATGACCGAGATAATACCGAACATCTTCAGCTATTTTCCCTTTTGTATTCGGATAACAAGCATTCAAATCCGCTAAAATTTGTTTCGTATCCTTACCTTTTTTTAAATCTACTATGACCATATAAATGGGACGTTGTGGATGTAATTCTTCTATTTCCATATTATCTCCATCAAAGGTCAGAAATACCGGAACCCGACCGTATGCGCATGCCTGATCCATCCGTCCGCAACGTGATGGAGTTAAAATTTCACCGAGATATGCTAGTTCCATTTCACCGCGTTTGGTAAGTTTAAGGTCATAGATATAATTAAATGCTCGTGCTGTTAGTACATTTATCGCTGCTGATGAAGATAATCCTTTTCGAATTGGTAAGTCCATTTTATAACTATCGATAGTTAATCCTTTAACATGATAATTCCGCAAGACATAATACGCTACTCCTGCGATATAGCTAAAAAACCCGCCTCGTTTTGCGGTATCGAACAGAATTTTTTCATCCATTTTAATCCGATTGGGAATACGTTGCCCATCTGGTAACGTCGAGGTCATAATCAACTCATCGGAATTAGGTTTAACCTTTGCATATATTCCTTGGTTTGTTCCCACGATTAAACAATATCCCATTGGGATACTCGAATCGAGCCGACGATATCCTCCTGCCCAATCAGAATGCTCGCCAAATAAACATACTCTTCCCGGAACAAACAAATCAAACTCTTGCATGTATCATCTCCTACTTCACGACAGAGGTCGCAAAGCTCACCAAGCTGACTTTCGACTTCAATTCGAAACATTCTTTGTGGTCTCTGCGTCTCTGTCGTTAATTAATTTTTCTCAAAATATCCCAGAATGCACCTTTATATCCCTGCTCAACAATCGCTTGAACGAGTTTATTATTATCATTATAATTATAATTTCGGTCAATTTTTTTGCGATTCCCGAATAAGAATCTTGGATCGTCTCG
This sequence comes from bacterium, assembly GCA_026416715.1. Classification (NCBI taxonomy): domain Bacteria; species bacterium. The sequence continues at coordinate 55,016 of JAOAEQ010000007.1, read as the reverse complement.
AGTCAAATGCTCAATATATTCTTCTATATCATCACCTAACTCCGGGGCAAGATAAAATGTCGGTGGCAATAATTCCGATTCCGATTTTCCAAACAACTGTTTAAATCGGTCAAACATTGGCGTTTGGGGATATATCCGTAATCCTAGGCTTACCCCTACCCGGCTCGGATTAAGCATTTTCAGTTTAGTTATGGTTTCTGTAATCGTTTCTCGGGTTTCTCCGGGAGCACCAAGTAACAAATCAAACATAAACGCGAATCCATATTTATGGCATAATTTTGCTACATTCTCGATATCAGCAAATGTATATTGATTTCCAAGTATTTTCAGCATCTTTTCATTGCAATGGTCAGCAACAAAATCTATGCCAACGCAACCAGATTTCCGTAATAATGCTGCTAGCGGTTCATCAAACGGTACGATATTACAGTAGGTATACCATGTAATTTTATTCCCGAGCCCAGAATGAATCAATTCATTGCAAACCGCAACTGCATGGGTATAATCAACATTAAACTCACTATCGCAGGTATGAAAATAATCTATCCCTTGGGAAACAAGATATGCTACCTCAGCAACAACATCTTTCGGGTTTCGGCACCGAACCTTTCTACCTTTACTCACCGGATCACAACAATATGAACACGGCTGATTACATCCCCGTGTAGTCTCAAATCCAACCATTCCACCTTCTCGATAATATCGAAGGTTATCTATAGTCTCACGGTGCGATAACGAAATTGAATCAATCGGATAAAACTTTGTCGGGTTCCGCTGATATCCGTTTTTAGTTTTATACACCAGATTCGGGATTTCAGAATAATCATACTCTTTCGATATTCGTTCGGCTAACATGGGCAACGCTAATTCACCATCTCCGATTATCCCAAGGTCAACCTCGCAATAAGCAAGCGTTAATTCCGGCATAATCGAGAACCCAACGCCTCCGAGAACTAACGGAGTATCACTATATTTTTTAATCAGGTTGATAATTCCTTTAGTTTTCTCCAAAATAAAATCTTGACTTGCATAATATGAATCATCGATATTTCGAACGGTTACCCCAATTAAGATAAATTCATCGTGTGATACCGTTGACCGAATATCGGATTCGATATCTTTAGAAAACGATAAATCTAATAGACTTACTTCGAACCCGGCATGTTTTAGCGCAACACCAAGATAATCTAATGCTACCGGCGATACAACCGGTTTCATTAGGTTTGGGTTTACCAGCAAAATTTTATTTAACATAAGTTAAAAATCTTAAAATGTTTCGCTAATTCTTGTCAATTCAGAACACTGCAAAAAAACAATAATGTTTTCTGTAAAAATTTAACCGTTAGAACTTATGGATGATATACGGAGTAACTACGAACGAGATAATATCTCGTTCGTAGTTGCTCCAGTGTGGGTTCGGAGATAATAGTAGGTTATTTTGTTTTCCGACAATGATAATATTTGAGTAATTCTGGATTCGGAATTAATGGGTTTGGAATTGGTCGGTTATCAGCTAAAAGTAGCATATAGATACCGCAAAAGAGACTTACTGCATAGTTATGCTCTTTTTCAGCAATTTGTTTCCATTGGATTCGAATAGATTCAGGAGTAGTTTTCCAAGCAGTAGTTGCTTGTCGCATGCGAGACTGCTGGAGTTGGCGCGCTGGAGTTAGCATATATGGTTTTGCTGGTTTGCGCCGAGCATAATCCTGTCGTTCTTTTGGCGCAGCATAGGAAGCGGTTCCTAACGGACCGGATTTAACAAGTTGCAATTTCGGTTCATTATATTTTAATGTCGCCGTAGATAAATCTACCGGAAACAAAACCTGTTCAAACGCTTGATAAACAATCTTCTGCAGCTCTTTTTCTGATTTAACCGATTTTTTTGTTAATTGCTTATACAATCTCGCTGCTACGTCCTCTAATACTGGTATAAAGTTTTTTGTTACCTGAATATAATTAGGGTATGGACGTTTCATAAATATATTTATTCTATATGAGTATATAGATATTTTAATTCGATTTGAGTCAAAATGCAATAGAAATCTGTTAATTCTATGAAGTTGTATTTTAACCACCAGACGAATATGCAGGTTCTTTGAGCAAAAATGGATAGAGTGATTTATGTAACCTTAAATCAATGGATTTGATGAGTCAAGTTTATTTCAGTTTTTGGGAGAAGTATATTGGCTTAAATTTTCGACTTGATATTGATTCTTTCTCAACAACGTAATTATTTCTTCGATATGCGCTTGCCCCCTCGTTTCGAGAATGAAATCTACCTCATTTTCACCTAACGGTGCACTTGGAAATTGGCGATTGTGCGAGATTTCCAAGATATTCGCATTGCAACTCCCGATTAATGTGCCTAGTTTGCCAAGGAATCCAGGACGGTCTGGAAGTCGAACCCGCAGTTTCGCTAACCGGCCATCTTTAACCAATCCTTTTTCAATAATCCGTGATAATAGATTAACATCAATATTCCCGCCACTTAATATACAAACTACCTTTTTTCCTTCCAGATTGGCTATCTTCCGATTCACTAATGCAGCTAATGGAGTCGCTCCTGCACCTTCAGCCACGATTTTCTCGATTTCTAACAGGAGCAGAATCGCATTCGCTATTTCTTCGTCGGTAACGGTAACCATATCATCCACATATCGTTTAACCAGTGGGAAAGTATTGATACCAACCTTTTTAACCGCAATTCCATCAGCTATCGTGCTTGATATCGGAATTTCCGTTACTTGGTTTTTCTCAATTGCAATCGTCATAGAAGGTGCATTATTAGCTTCAACGCCGAAAATTTTAATTTTCGGATTAGTCTCTTTAATTGCTATTGCAATCCCGCTAATCAATCCGCCGCCGCCGACTGGAACCACGACCGCATCAAGCGGTATCGGTTCTTCGAGGAGTTCAAGCCCAATTGTCCCTTGACCAGCGATAACCAACGGGTCATCAAACGCATGGATAAAAATCCGGTTCTCCTGCCGAGCGATCTCTTGAGCATATGCATATGCTTCATCATAATTTTCTCCATGCAAAATAACCCGAGCTTGTTCCCGACGAACGGAAGAAACTTTAATTAGCGGTGTCCCGACTGGCATAACGATAGTTGCTGGGATCGACAGCCGTCGCGAATGGTATGCTATCGCAAACGCATGGTTTCCCGCACTTGCAGTAACCACCCCTTGCTGCTGCTCTTCCTTATTTAACGATAAAAGACGATTTAACGCACCACGCTCTTTGAAACTGCCGGTCATCTGGAAACTTTCTAGTTTATGATAGGTATGACAGCCAGTGAGTTCGGATAGCGTATAAGAATACGGACATGGGGTATGCTGAATCGCATTACCCAGCCTATTTCTCGCATTAATAATATCTGATAAGGTTAACATTGGATTATGCTACCTAAATAAAAATTTCGCGTTGGTTGCTATTATATTATAACCTCTATCGAATAAGCTCAACCACCCAAAATCCGTAATATGGCACATCCTGGTTTGTAGTAATTGTTAACCCATTTTTTTTCGGTTTAACGAGAGCAGCAATTTTCTGGGGTTTAGATAATGGCTTCAAGAGAGTAGAATTTAGCGTTGTATAGTTATCTCGGTTCAATGTTATCATAGGTTTTGCCGGATCCGTTGAACCATTGAGAATAACGATGTATTCTTGGGTTGAACTTTTAAAATGTATTGGCAAGAGATACGGACCGCCTGTAACCAAAGCAGCATAAAATTCACCGTTCGCAAGAAATGAAACCATCCGATGAACTAATATTTGTCGATGATTATTTCTAGGTAAAAATGCTGGATTTGCAACGGCGTAAATTATAACGCGCCCACCAAGTTCATTGGTATATGCAATGATACCAGGCGCAATTCTTTTCATAGTCGGGTCGGTGATAGTAGTCCATTCTTGCGCTGGTTTATGTAAATCAAATAGATATATTTGTGGCGCTTTGTTGATATTAAATGGAAAACCTCGGTTCAATCCAGTCGATTCTACGCCCGTTATCAGCTCGATTGAATAAACACTCTCTTCTCTGGCTACAGTTCCGCGAAATTGCACACCGAGAAATTTACTAAATCCTCGTTCACAAAGTATTCTAGCGCTTAGACCATCTAGCAATAGCCCGTTTTGTAATAGTTGCATCACTTCATCATCGGTGAAAGACCAAATATTACTCCCGAAAATCGCGTTTACTTTCTGTATCCGCGCAGAACAGGGGACACCGAATGGCATGAGGTAAAATCCTGATTCCATCGGGTCAATGTACAATTCATCCATATATTTTCCAGTATGGGTATGGATATATTCCGGTGCATTTTGTTTCCATAAAAAACCGATACCGGTAGTAGATAACGATTTCGAGAACTTATTTTGAATCCAAGTTAAACTCGCTCGTGAGCGATCAAGCAAATTCCCAATTTTTTCCTGGTAGGTTAATGATGTTCCGGTCATCGGGAATAAATTGAGTAGCATATTATCCGAACCATAGAACATACATAACGCCATTTCTGACCAAGTCTGGGTATCAGACTTATTCCAGGTAGTATAAGGAAAATTTTCTATTTCCGGAGTAACTTCACAGGATGATGGTTGAAAATTTTTCTGTAAATCTAGCATCATGATTGCATATGGTTTTTCTTTCCCGCATTGTTCCATATAAGGAGTAAAATGCGGTCGATGCGCTACCTGTCGGTTAATAGATAATGCCGACAACAATTGTTGCCAATCTCTTCCTTCAATTGCATGGTGACTAGGATGTGAACTCATCAACCCTAGTTTTATTTTTTTCTTCCCCTTTTCAAGTACCGCCTGCGTAATCATGGTAGCTACTTCAAGCTGTATTTCTCGCCAGGTTTCCATCCATATTGCTCTCCAAGGATGCGGTGTTCCTGGTTTTAAAATATTTTTCACGATTTCATCCCGATTGGTTGTTCGACCTATTTTCTTTTCGAATCGCTGGATAACTTCCGGTTCAAATCCTCCACCCCACGTCAATGGATTGTGATTGTGATATCTGAAATCATCTTCAATCCATAAGATTCGAAATTTGAGTTCGGCAAATCGGCTATATAAACGAGAAATATACTTTTGCCAGACCGGATCAGCAAATGACGCACAGGCTTTGCTCTTTTCTCCCAAGGGAGAAACTAACGGACGAAATGGATAATCTTCTGGGAATTTTCTACCCCGGTCACAATGTAATACAGTCATCCATAGATTTAAACTGACATCTATCCCATGCTTGCGCAATATATGAGTAACGGTGGTTATATGACGATACCAAATATCTTCTTCTTGGTGAGATAGTAAACCGTTATTCCATTCCTCGGGTGCAATAAACAAAATGACTTCTTCTACATGATGACGACGACAGAACTGAACCAATTGTTTACAATGTTCTTTTACGTTCGTATCGGGTAACACTAAATACCGAAGTTTATAGTTAAACTGGTTACGCATTACAATCTCCTGATTGAAAATAATGTTATAGGAATTCGTTTAAATGCATTACGCGCGTTAGAAATAAACCTGGTAACTTTATCTTGGTCTTTCCTTCCGTTAGCATCTTCAACCCCGGTATGAACATCGACACCTGCTGGGCGAACAAACTCTATCGCTTGCGCGACATTTTCCGGAGTTAATCCGCCGGCAAGAATAATCGGACGAGGTGATATTTCAACTAACCGGCGGCTGATTGTCCAATCATGCGGTTTCCCAGTCGCTCCAGTTGCGCCGGTGTTTGGGTCGTAGGTATCAGTTATAAATGCATCAACGAACGGAGTAAACCGAACGATCTCTGCTGCAAGCTCAGAAAAATTATCTCCGGTAACAATAAGACTCTTGATGATAACCAGATCTGAGTCGAGCGATTTCACCCGAGCCAGTTCTTCACCCGCAATCTTGCCATGGAGTTGAACAATTTTCGTTCCTAATTGCGCACAGAATTCAACGATTTCAATTGCTTTATTTAAGTAAGTGATCAAAACTCCAAACGTTGGCGGTTTCAAAGTTCGAATAATTCGACCAGCTTCTTCTTCAGATAAATCTTCTTCATGCACATCTAGTCGTAATGGAAAACCAAGATAATCCACTCCCCTTGCAATGAGCATCTGCGCTTCAGCAAAATCTTTAATTCCCGCAATCTGGATAATATTGTGCATTAGCTAATTATCATATCGATAATTTGATTTTTTAGCAAGTAAATCTCATTGCTCACACTATGTAATAGTGGTATAATATTTTGTAAAGTTAGAACCGTAAAAACGAAAGAATAAAGTTACTTTTTCGTAGATTTATTTAGTTTCGTTTATTTCTTTTACGTGCCCATAGCTCAATTGGATAGAGCGATAGACTACGGATCTATAGGTTGGGGGTTCAACTCCCTCTGGGCACGCCATTTATTTTAGTAATCATAATTACTTAGATGATAATAAGAAAAATTACCCAACTTAATTTTGTTGTAATCTGGTTTTTCATCGTAATAATTGATGTTACTACTAGTCAAGCGATGTCGAATGGTACCACGCAATCAATAATGACGACAACCTCTACTCCGTTAGCACCGCTCATAATCGCTCCACAACAAATCGAGTTACCCGGTCAGCATTTTGCGTTATCAACCGGGGTTATGTATGTTCCACCTTATTTTCATGCGAAAAAGAAGAACGTTAATCTTCTAATTCATTTCCATGGTGCCTCTTGGGTTGTGGAACAGAGTTTTTATCCAACCGGTAAGAATGCAGTGGTGGTAACGATACCGCTACGCGGACTCTCTGGAGTATATACAGCGAAATATAAAGATAAAAAAGAGTTCGGTCGGTTGTTGACCGAAATTATGGAAACGTTGGATAAAAATAGTATCGTTCATCGTCCACGATTAGGCAGACTCTGTTTAACCTCGTTCAGTGCAGGATTCGGCGCAATGCGAGAAATCCTGCAAGTCCCGGCGTATTATAAGAAAATAACAGATACGGTTTTTCTCGATTCCATCCATGCAGGTTTAGATACTACAACTCATACCCCGCCAGCGGAACAAATGCAAATGTTTCTCCAGTTCGCGCAAGATGCAGTGCGAGGTAAGAAAACAATGTGGATCACCCATTCACAGATTGACCCGAAAACCTATGCCAGCACAACAAAAACCGCTGATTTTCTGATTAAAAAACTTGGATTACAACGTGTCGTGAAGCACGAGGACACCTCTTCTCTATCTCTGGATGAACCGTGGAAAACAATGCGGTTATTATCTACAGTTGATCAAGGGAATTTCCACGTTCGCGAGTTTGCTGGTGAAACCGGACAAGACCATATGAACCATTTCTATACGATGGGAAAATATATCGCACAGACTTCGTTACCAAGTATTTTAGATAAATAAATATTCATTTAATTCACGTAATTCACGATCGCAAAGAAAGGAAATAAAGTATGACCCCAACCATTCGCCAGGTTAAAGAATCGGAACGACAGTTAATAGCAGAAATATACAATAATAGCTACAAAACCGGTTTAGAAATCGGTCAACAATGGGCGCAGAATTCGGTATTATCGAATACCCGTGCGATATTTGAAGGAAAACATATTGTTAGTATAATCCAGATAATCCCGTATAAAATCTGGGTTGGCGGAAACGTTATTTCGATGGGCGGTATTGGAGGAGTTGCAACTCGAGCAGATTGTCAGGGAAAAGGATATGCGGGAGCGCTTATGCGGGATAGTGTGCGTGATATGCGAGAACATAAACAATGGACTTCGATTCTTTATCCATTTTCGCATGCATACTATCGTAAATTTGGTTGGGAACTCTGCGGGCATCGGTATGTATATCGTGAATTTAAACAAGATGGAATTCGACCGTTTGATGAGAAGAAGTTAGTTCGATATTGCGAACCGGAAAAAGAAATACCGCTTTTAGATAAAATCTATTCGCAATACGCGATGAAATATAATCTTTGCGTTCAACGAACGAAAGAGTTATGGATAAAAAAAATCGAGCAGATTATGAAAGAAAAAGGGCAAGGATATATTATTGAAGATAACGGCGAACCGATTGGATATCTCCTGTGCACCCATAATCGAGTAGAATTCGGCCACGAATGTATCATTAAAGAATTCGCTTGTTTGAATTTAACGGCGTATAAAGCGTTATTCGGATTCATGCAGCAGTTGCCAAATAATATTTCCCGATTTCAATTATTTACTCCATACTATCCAATACTCTGGAAACATTTTCGCGAACCGTTTTCCGCAAAAATCGCTATGGAACCAGTTTTTCAATTCCGGGTAGTTGATGTTCAGAAAGCGGTTGAACTCCGTGGATATCCCCCACAAGCACAAGGCAAGGTCATTTTTTCAATTCAAGACGATTGCGGAGATTGGAATATCGGTCCGTGGGAACTTGATATTGAAGCGGGTAAAGCAGCAATTCATAGAACGACAAAAACGCCGGAGTTCTGTTGCACCATACAAACATTTTCAGAGCTTTATTCCGGCTATCGGTCAGCGGAAGAGTTAGCGATTGATGGAAAATTGGAAATCAAGAGACCTGCTAAATTGTCGTTCTTAAACACCGCATTCTTCGATAAACCAACCCATATTCTAGATTACTTCTAAAAAAATTGAAAGTTTTAATCTTTGTGCGACGGATACAGTACACACCAAATTGGAATTTTGAATTTTCTCGAATATGACATATATCCTCCGTATCCTCAATCAAGCGCGTAAATATCAGCATAAAATGATTTTAGCGATATTAAGTATGCTGATATTAACCGCAGCGGAATTAGTGGCACCGTTAGTCGTTCGACAACTTGTTGCGATAATTCAGAAACTGGAATCGCTCGGTCAATCCGGCTGGGGAATGATAAATCAACTCGCTTTGCTCGCACTCGGATTATATATCCTGCGGGCGCTTGCCAGTTTCGGTAACGTTTTTCTAGCGCATCAGGTTGGTTGGGGCACGTTATCCGATATTCGCGTTCAACTATATGAACATTTGCAAAAACTTTCGTTACGATATTATCATGACCGACAGACAGGACAAATTACTACGCGAATGATTAGCGACCTTGCAATGATTGAAGAGCTAATCTCCCATGCGATTCCGGATATCATTACTTCAATTATTCTCTTCATCGGAGCGACATCAATACTATTCTGGCTTGATTGGCGACTAGCATTAGTCACCTTGATTCCAATACCGATCCTTGTATATCTGGTTCGAAATTATGGGAAAAAAGTCCATACCGCATATCATGCTGCTCAACAGAAACTTGCTGAAATCGGCGCAAAAATGCAGGATAATCTCTCCGGCATTTCGGTTATCCAATCGTTTAATCGGGAGGAATACGAATTAGAACGGTTCGAAGAGAAAAGCATTGCCCATTATCAGTCAACGATGAAAACGATTTGGTTTCTTGCCACTCGATTCCCGCTGGTTGAACTTACTGGAAGTATTGGTATGATTCTCGTTATTTGGTACGGTGGAAAACTCGCGTTACTCGGACAATTATCTATTGCCAATCTGGTTGCCTTCTTTTTATACCTGCAATATTTTTATCGGCCAATACTCCAACTTGGGCGAGTAGTTGACACGGTCCAACGAGCGGCAGTTGGTGGAAAACGAATCTATGAAATCATTGATACTGAACCTGATATTAAGGATACTAAACATGCACAAAAACCGAAATTGACCAAACATGATATCGAATTCCATAACGTCACCTTTGCTTATAAACCCGGATTTCCGGTCCTTTTGCATGCATCGTTTCGAATTGAAGACGGAGAGACCGTAGCGCTGGTTGGTTCTAGCGGTGCTGGAAAAACTACCATTATCAATCTTATCCCACGATTCTACGACCCGAATGAAGGAAAAATCACATTATCCGGTTATGATTTACGGGATTTATCAGTTAGTTATCTGCGGTCAAAAATCGCTCTGGTCTTGCAGGAGGTATTTCTATTCACTGGAACGGTTAAAGAAAATATTGCATATGGTAATTTAAAAGCCACTGAAGCAGAAATCATCGCCGCTGCGAAAGCAGCGCATGCACATGAATTCATTTTAGAGTTACCCCAGCAATATGATACGGTAATTGGTGAACGTGGAGTTAAACTTTCCGGTGGGCAGAAACAGCGGATTTCGATTGCGCGTGCTATTCTAAAAAATGCGCCGATTCTGATACTCGACGAAGCGACGTCATCGGTTGATTCTGAAACGGAACTATTAATCCAAGATGCGTTAAAAAATCTTACCGCAAATCGAACTAGTATCATTATTGCGCATCGGTTATCAACCATCCAGCATGCGGATAAGATTATTGTACTTGAAGATGGGACAGTTGCGGAAATAGGAACCCATCAAGAACTTCTCGATGCAAACGGTATCTATTCGAGACTCTATAATCTACAATATAGATTAAGCCCAATATTCTAGGAAATAAATAAGCTAAGGGAAAAGGAAATTAGAGCAAATTAAGAAAATAATGATATAATTTTCTACAGTTGCATATAACCCTAAAATTCACTCAAGGAGGTGAAAAATGTGAAAAATAATATTATTGTAATAGGTTTCATTGTTCTTATCGGATTATTCTTTTTCAGTTGCGCACAGCAGCAAACAAATGTTATTCGAATTGGATTCGCTGCACCCTTAACTGGTGACCAAGCAGAAATTGGGATTGATATGAAAAATGGAGTATTAATGGCGATAGAAGAAGCGAATGCTGCTGGTGGTGTTCTGGGGAAAAAACTCGAACTTGTTCCGATGGATGATAAACATGACCCGAAAGAAGCAGTTGCCGTTGCGCAAAAACTCATCACTGACCCAACAGTGGTAGCGGTTGTTGGCCATTTAAACAGTAACTGTTCTATTCCTGCGTCGAAAAAGTATCATGAAGCGCAACTGGCAATGATAACGCCATCATCAACGAATCCGGAATTGACGTTACAGGGATACCCTGAAATATTTCGCATGTGTGCAACGGATTCATTCCAAGGTCCGTTCGGTGCGGAATTCGCAATTAAAGAACTCGGGAAAAAGAGAATTGCTATCCTGCATGATAAAAGTCAGTATGGTCAGGGGTTAGCTGAAGAATTCCGTAAAGGAGTTCATCAATTAGGATTAAAAGAAATCTTATTTGAAGGAATAACGCAAGGAGACCGTGATTTTACGGCAATATTAACCAAGATTAAATCCAAAAATCCGGATCTGGTTTATTTTGGTGGCATGTATCCGGAAGCGGGATTACTTGCAAAACAAATGAAAGAACTTGGTATGCAAACCCAATTTATGGGCGGCGATGGATTATATGTTCCTGGATTTCTTGATATCGCTGGAAAAGCAGCAGAAGGAACAATTATAACGTTTTCAGTTCCATCTTGGGATAAAGTCGAAACGGCAAAACAGTTTATCAATAAATTTACTGCTAAATATGGTGCCATAAAAACCTACGCACCCTTTGCATACGATGCAGCGAATATCATTATTGACGCAATAAAACGCGCTGGAACAACCGACCGAGCAGCGGTAGTTAAAGCAATTCGTGAAACGAAAGATTTCAATGGCGTAGTCGGAATAACTAATTTCGATGAACATGGTGATACCACCAATAAAGCTATGTATGTTTATATCGTAAAAGAAGGGAAATTCGTCCAAATTAAATAAAAAATAAACCACAGATGACTCAGAGCACGACCTACACAGTATCCAAATAAATGGGCAAATTCTGGGCAATCTGTGGTTTTTATTTCTAGGATAAAACAATGCGGTGGGTTCTTATCATTATCGGATTTAGCTTCGTCGTTATTATCCCATTACTACTTCCTGGATTTATCTTGACTCATGATATGTATTTTCCGTTATTTCGGCTCTATGGAATAGAACAATGTTTTAACGAAGGACAAATTCCACCGCGCTGGGTTTCTTCATTTGCACTTGGATATGGTTATCCGTTTTTTAATTTTTATGCTCCACTTGCATATTACATAGCTTATTTACTCTATCTCGCGGGATTGGGCTATGTGTATTCGATCCATGCAACTGTTATACTCGGATTTCTGCTTGGCGGTATTGGCGTTTATTTCTGGGTGAAAGAAATTCTCCACAATAACCTTGCTGGATTAGTTGCTGCTATCGTTTATGTTTATTTCCCTTATCATCTGGTACAGGTTTATGTCCGTGGAGATATTTCTGAATTCATTGCGACTGCATTTTTCCCTTGGGTCTTATTCTTCTTTTATAAATTATGGCAAGGGAACACAAAGTTCACTCCGTGGTATCTGCTTAGTGCAAGTTTATCTTATGCAGCAGTCATCCTAAGCCATAACATTATGGCTATGGTCTTTACTGCATTTCTGCTCGTTTATATTATTTTTCTCATTTTTACAAAGGGAAAAAAATTCCTAACACCTACTACTTACTGCTTACTAGGGTTATTATTTGGTTTAGGTTTTAGCGCCTATTTCTGGCTTCCAGCATTAGCAGAAAAACAATTCGTTTCAGTTGAAAATCTGGTTACCGCTGCGGATTATCGCAACCACTTTGTTTCGTTAGTTGACCTAGTCAATCCCCGTTGGGGATGGGGAGGCAGCGAACCCGGTGCAATTAATCGAATGTCGCTCCAACTCGGACTAGCCCCGATACTACTTTCATGTATCTCATTATTTTTTATATTGAATAACGCTAAGTTGGATTTATCGCTTGTCAAGAAACAATGGTATTGGTTCTCTTGGATATCACTACTCGGATTAATCTTTTTAATGTTACCGATAAGCAAATTCATTTGGGCGGTCATTCCCTTGATGAAATATATTTTATATCCTTGGCGATTATTAGCCTTAACCGCTTTACCATTAACATTATTAAGTGGTGCTACTATCGATATAATCCGGACGAAATATATATCGCCAAAATTGAGTGCTATGATAGCACTAATTATAACGATATTACTTTCGTCAATTTATTTACACCACCGTAGTATCCCGGTTCGTGAAACAGAGTTAACTCCGGAATTTATCTGGACTTGCGAATCAGTTCAAAAAAGTTACGGGACGACAATGAGCAATGAATATCTTCCGCAAACTGTCAATCGGATGCCGAATAGTTTTGCGGATAGTCCGATTTCAACTATTGCTGGGAAAATGGTTATTCAACCGCAAACGATTACCGGAACAAATCGTTCCTGGTTTATTATCGCGGAATCACCGAGCGTGGTTCGATTAAATACATTTTATTTTCCGGGATGGCAGGTTGAACTTGATGGGACTAAATATGCTTTTGAAACTGATAGTTATGGATTAATGCTTATCGCAATTTCATCTGGAAACCATCAAATCAATCAAGTTTTCACTCAAACTTCAATACGAAAAATTAGCCATTGCGTAAGTATATTTTCCCTCATAACTTTCTTCCTAGTTGCAATTATCCTGTTCAGTACAATCAAACCTAAATGTTAGAGCTCGATTTATCAAGTCCAGACGATATAATATCTGCCCAAAGTTAATAACTTACTCTATCCTTAAACTTAATTTCTAGAATGCACTCAAACACGAAGTCAAATACTATGCGGTAATCATCAGAGATTTTCCAGTCATTTCCTCAGGTTGTGGAAGTTGTAGGAGTTCTAATATTGTCGGTGCAATATCCGCTATGGTTCCATCATTACGGAGTTGAATTGGTTCTTGTAATCCGATAATGATAAAAGGCAACGGAGAATTTAATGCATGATTCGGTGGTTGGCGAATAGCGGAAATTTCTTCAGCACCTCCTAGTTCACTGGTTATGATAACAACTCCATATTGCGATAAAACAGAATTAACAACTATACCAATTTGTTCATCAACCGTTTCAACTGCTCTTTTAGTTGCAGATAAATCACCGGTATTCGCAACCAACGCCAGATTCGCATAATTGATTACAATAAAATCATACTTCCCCGACTGTATCTGAACTAATGCCGATTCCGTAATTTTACGCGCGCTCATTTCCGGTTTTAAAGCATACGTTTCGGTTTTCGGCGAATGTATCAGAATCCGATCTTCACCAGCGAATTTAGTCGGTCGCAATCCATTAAAAAAATAGGTTAGATGCGCAAACCGTTCGGTCTCACCGAGTCGGAGCTGGCTTAATCCATGGTTACTAATAACTTCACCGAGCGAGTTACATATCTCTTGTTTCGGGAAAACCGCTGGAACCAAATCTATAGTATCATAATGGGCTAAGGTTATATACTCTGCTTGCGGAACTTTTCCCCGCGCAAAATACGGAAACTCATCTGCAGTTAAACTGGTTAATAGTTGAATCAGTCGATCTCCTCGAAAATTGAACATTATCACCGTATCCCCATCTCGTATTCCAGATCCAGAATTCGAATCATTCGAGTTTCTAGGTCGGTTTTGAAATCGCTCGTTTATCACCTTTGGTAACATAAATTCATCATTCTCTTGCTGCTTATATGCATAACTGATAGCTCTCGATGCACTTGGAAACGCTAATCCTTTCCGTTCAACAAAAAGTTGATACGCTAACTGTGTACGTTCCCACTGCTGGTTCCTATCCATCGCATAATACCGACCTATTAGACTTACGATTTGTCCTATCCGTAATTCTTTCAATTTCATCTCAACCTCAGATAAATACTCTTTTCCGGTTTTACCCACAGTATCTCTACCATCAAGAATAGCATGGATATATACACTTTTCACTCCTATTTCTTTCGCTAACGTTAATATCGCATAAAGATGGTCTAGATGACTATGAATTCCGGCATCTGATATTAACCCAATACAATGGAGTCGGGTGTTTTCCTGTTTAACACGCTTAAACGCTGAAATTAATATCGGATTAGTATAAAAACTTCTCTCATGAATAGCATTATTGATTCTAACCAATTCAGAAGCGATAAATCTACCAGCACCTACATTGACATATGCCCATTCTGGTGTTCTCAGAACAGGTTCAGCAGGATTAGTTATTTGTGTTGCGGGATAACTCTTCAAAAACGCATTGAAATTGGGAATAGCAGCGCTCGCAATCGCATTATTAGGCTTATTCCTACCCATTCCCCACCCACTACAGATAATTAGAACTATTGGTTTATATCTTTTCATATCAACGAACGTGCGAATTAAGCGGATATAAAAACAGCGGGCATAATCAGACCCGCTATTATATTGTCATTCCAAACTACAAATCAAATTCCAAACAAATAGGCTATTCGTCTTTATGCTTCGTAATATTATCTATCAGCATTCGATCAAGGTCTTTGGCAGCATTATATCCCATACGTTTTAATCGTTGATCCATCGCTCCAACCTCAATCAGAATTGAGATATTTCGACTCGGCCGAACCGGAATCGTCAATAATGGTAACTCAACATTCAGGATTTCAATAGTTTTCTCAGATAACCCTGTTCGATCGTATTCTTTGTGGTCAGACCACTCTTCCAACTGGATAACTAAAGAAACACGTTTTCGCGTTCGAACTGCACTCACTCCGAAAAGATTTCGGATATTAATTATCCCTAATCCGCGAATTTCCATATGATACTTAATAATATCGGAACCATAACCCATCAGCACATTTCCAGCAATACGGTCAATATGTACAACATCATCTGCAACTAATCTATGTCCGCGATGGATTAACTCCAATGCCGTTTCACTTTTTCCGATCCCAGATGGGCCTAGTATTAATACGCCAACCCCATAAATATCTACTAGTACCCCATGCACGGTTGTATGCGGAGCAAATTTTACTTCCAAATAGTTTGAAAGTAAACTAATAAACCGAGTTGTTTGCAACTGGGTTCGAAAAATACAAGTTTGTTTCCGATTTCCTAATTCGATCAATTCTGATGGTGGCGCCAATCCGGTAGTTACAACAAAACATGGTGTTTTCTCATTAAATAAATGTTCAAATCTATCCCATCGGTCTTGTTCGGGTATGGTATTGATATAGGTAAGCTCAGTTAGTCCAATAACTTGAATGCGTTCATAGGCGAAATATTCGAGAAAACCGGATAAAC
Source organism: bacterium (assembly GCA_026416715.1). Classification (NCBI taxonomy): domain Bacteria; species bacterium. The sequence continues at coordinate 38,978 of JAOAEQ010000007.1, read as the reverse complement.
CTAATTGTGGTCGGTGTAAATCTGAAGATGTGATTTTTTTATTTAATCCGGCTTCTCCAGCAACCAGTTCTAATTGTAATTCTTTTCCTTCTTCATCTAACAAATCCCGAACGGTTATCTCAGGCATAATTCACAAAATCAGAAATTCGAATATCGAAATACGAAACTACCAACTAAAACTCAAATCAGAACATAAAATAATACTCTAATTTTCTGTTTATCCCATCGTTGATTTTCGTTCCGAGATTCGAATTTACTGAAAAATTATTCTCGTTCAATTAATCCAAAATTACCGTCTTTCCGACGATAAATAACATTGAGTTCGTTCGTTTTATCATTGACAAAAACCAAAAATATTTGGTTGGTTAAATCTAATTGCATAGCTGCTTCATCAATAGACATTGGTTTTGACGCCAGCCGGCTTGATTTAATTATTTGCGGTTCGGTTTTTTCTGGTTCTAATTCTTCGGGCGTGATATAACTATAAACAAAGCCAACCTCTTTCTTATCATAAGTTCTCTTACGATGCCGTGTCAATCGCTCTTTATATTTCTGGAGTTTCCGCTCAAGTTTATCAACAACATTATCTATTGAAGCATAAATATCTGATGTTTCATCACTACTCGCGATGTTCAATCCATTTGCATCGATATTAACTTCGGCTATCTGTCGATGTTTTTCTCCAATTAAGGTTACTCGAACTTCTAAAATATGATTAAAATATTTCTCTAATCGTTTAATCTTCTTTTCAACATATTCTTTAATTGGTGCAGTTATCTCAATATGTCGGCCTGTAATAACAATCTGCATAATGGTTATGCTCCTTACCTAAGTTAAATATTAAACTTTTCTCCAAGGTATATTTCTCGTGCTTTTTCATCATTTATTAGCTCCTGCGCACTGCCTGAAACCAATACTTTCCCCTGATGAATAATATATGCACGGTCGGTTATAGCTAACGTATCTCGGACGTTATGGTCAGTAATCAGAATCCCAATCCCTCGCTGTTTTAAATCCTGAATCAAAGTCTGAATTTCAGCAACGGTGATCGGATCAACCCCTAGGAATGGTTCATCTAATAAAAAATATTTCGGTGAACCAAGTAAAGCTCGTGCAATTTCTAGACGACGTCGTTCTCCACCAGATAATGTTTCCGCTTTATTTTTCGCTACTTGCTCTAATCCGAGTTCTGCAAGTGACTCGTTTACTTTTTGTTTCCGTTCTGATACGGTTAAATTTGTATATTCTAAAATTGCTAATAGATTCTGTTCAACGGTTAATTTACGAAAAATTGATGGTTCTTGTGATAAAAACCCTAGCCCTGCCCGAGCTCGCCGATGTAATGGTAAATGCGTTATATCTTCATCTTGTAGTCGAACTAATCCAGAATCCGGTCTTATTATACCCATAATGATATGAAATGTGGTGGTTTTTCCGGCGCCATTCGGTCCAAGCAATCCAACTATCTGACCAGGTTGAACTTCTATATCAACGCCATCAACAACTCGCCGATTCCGATATGACTTCACTAATTGTTGCGCAGTTAAACCAGCCATGTTTTAAATGCAGACTTAACGCCTCAAGTCAAAGTTAAATCTAAGGATGTTCGGAGGTAAAATTTCGGATCGCAGACTGATTTTCAATCAGTTCCTTTGTCGATACTATCTGATATCTTGTAGATATATACTCAAGCATCTGATGAAATAAGATTAACCTAACTTTGAGCGGTTTACAAACCCATTTAATTTTTGGGATACGGTCGTCAACAAAATCATCAACCAAATCTACTCCGTGAAATACATAAATTAAAGGCAACCCTAATCGTGATATCTGATTTACTGCACTAGCGAAATATCGCCATCCAATCCGACTTGCAAAACTACTATGTATTGGCGTTCGAATATATGGATATACACTAACTGGTACTTCCCATAGCGATGAGTTTCCTTTTTTCCAAAAGCGATTTAAATCCGGATGATAAATCGTTTGTGGAGCCCTAGCATATTTAATTTTACCATAACTAGCTGAAGGTGAAAAATGGAGTAAGGCCATTCCTGATTCAACCCACCGAATCAACCATGACCAATGCGTCGGTAAAATCGAAGAATCATATTGATAGCCTAATTCTGTTAATACCATTAATGTTTCGGTATCAATTGCATAAGCGGGTGAGCGAAATCCCCTGACTATTTTCCCAGTTATCTTACGGAGAATTCTATCCGCGTTTAAAATCTCATTTCGCTTATCCGCTGTCGATAGTAAAGAAAAATTTAGAGGATGCGAATAACTATGATTAGCTATTTCATGTCCAGCATCAACCAATCGCTTCACCTGGTTGGCAACCTCAGGATTTTCTAAATCGCTACCGACAACAAAAAAAGTCGCATGAATATTATAGCTATGAAACAGTTCCAGAAATCGAAATATACTCTGGCTAAATACTATATCTGGATAATGCGCGACCTCAATTCGATGATATTTAAATATTGTCCAAATTCCATCAAGGTCTACTTGTATCGTAGCGAACATTCAAACTCCAGTAAAACAATGTTTCTTCCAAAGTACTGGGCGGGAAACTGATAGGCATTACTATCATTGATGTTACATTATCAAATTTTTTATTCTGGTCTCGCTTCTTCTTTACTTTCTTTTTTCCCAATAAGGTGTATCAACGCAAATGCAATAGTAAATAATAAACAAGTATCAGTAAAACGGAGAAACGCACTAGCAGTGATCCCAAATAACCAAGGAATATTGGCTGAACCACTCTCAAAGTAGAATAACCGCGCTATAATCCCGAGTAAAATAGAAACAAATGCTGCCCGTAAAAAAATTTTTGAAAACATCCCGCTTAATGATTCCATTAATTTCTCCCTCCCTTCTAAAAGGTAACCGAACCGAGAACTTGGTGAATGGACGAATAGGTAATAAAATCTTTTCCTCCGATTTTCAGAACAGCAATTTATCTTTTTCTATAGTTCATCAACGAATCGACTATCTAACGACCGGAATATAATGATACCAAACCATAATATTATCAAAGCGATTGCAAAAGTTATTCCTAAAAACCAAACCCATTCATTGAAGCTCGGCCCGAAAGTTGCCATAGTATTGTATTCATTACCCAGCAATGCTTTGCGATATCCAGTGATTAGGGGAACTAACGGATTCAATAAATAAAGGTTGTAGAATGGCTCAGACAAATGCTGCTTAGCTAAACTTATTGGGTAAAAGATTGGGGTTAAGTAAAACCACGCGGTCATTATGGCATCAAGAATTGCTGCCGTATCTCGAAAAAAAACGTTTATTGACGCGGTAATCAAACCCAGTCCAGTAATAAAAATGAAGTGAATCAGGAGAAGTAAAGGAAGCCAAAAAATAGACCATGATATTGGAACGCGAAAAATGATCAGGAAAATAAAGAGAATTATAAACGATAATAATAAATTTATTAATTCTGCAATTATGGCAGATAACGGAAATACTTCTCGCGGTAGTTTAACTTTTTTAATCAAATTTGCGTTGGCAATTAAAGAGTGCGTAGCATTATTGATACCGGTTACATGAAATCCCCAGGGTAATAATGCACATAGTAAATAGAGTGGATACACAACATTCATATCTATTTCAAAGCGGAACACCTTTGAAAAAACGATGGTGAGTATGACCATAGTAAACAAAGGACGAATTAAAGACCAGAGGAAACCCAGTGTCGCGACTTTATATCGTGCTTTTAAGTCGCGTTGCACTAAACTCCATAAGAGTTCACGATATACAATCATCTCCTGAATAAGCCGTAACATAATATATGAGTTCCGAAAATTTTCACCGATAATAAACTGAGGGCTAACCAATCATCGATATATCTAGTCTCACAATTAAATCTTTGGTATAATAAAATACTATCCTATAACTATTTTATAAGAGAATGCCTCGGTTAGCAAAAGAAAAAAATAAATTAGCATGCCGGCGGATTAAAGTTAAACTTGATAAACGTAGCTATTATATTCTGATACAGCCGGGAATTATCAATCTAGTCGGCGAACACCTTTTGCAATTTGGGTTCAGTAAAAGGATTGGTATTGTTACTAATCCTACTGTTGGCAAATATTATGTGGAACCAGTGGAATGTTCTTTATTACGTGCAGGATTTAAGCCGAAACTCTATTCAATTCCCGATGGTGAAGAATATAAAAATCTTGACGTTGTCCGTGACATATATACACGACTGGTACTCGATGAATTCGACCGAAATTCAGCACTTATTGCACTGGGGGGAGGAGTCATTGGCGATATAACTGGATTTGTTGCTGCAACGTATCTTCGTGGAATACCTTTTATTCAGATACCAACAACACTTCTTGCCCAAGTTGATAGTAGTGTCGGTGGGAAAGTCGGGGTAAATTTACCTTTAGGTAAAAATCTCATTGGCAGTTTCTATCAACCGAAGTTAGTTCTTACCGATCCGAACGTTTTATTTACATTACCTGAACGCGAATTTCGGGCTGGGTTAGCTGAAGTTGTTAAATATGGGGTTATTTACGATGCCGTTTTTTTCGCATGGCTAGAACGCAATATCTCAAACATAAAAAAACTTGATGCATCATGTCTAACGTATCTCATAACGCGATGTTGCCAAATTAAAGCCGAGGTCATTAGTCAAGACGAAACTGAACAGGGATTACGCGCTATTCTTAATTTCGGCCATACAATAGGGCATGCAATAGAAACGTTAACAAATTATACGCAATATCGACATGGAGAAGCAGTGGCTATAGGAATGGTTGCTGCCGGAAAATTGGCTCACAATTTATCGTTATTTGATAGACATCAGCTCCAACGATTACAAGATTTATTAGTTAATATTGGACTACCAATTCAGCTTCCCCACTTGGCAATATCCAAATTTTTAGATACAATATATCGAGATAAAAAAGTCCGTAACCAGAAATTACGAATGGTGTTGCCGAAAAAAATTGGTTTAGTTACTTTAGTTGATAATATTTCCGAAAACAAATTAAAAAAAATCATCCATCCGTTATAACATCTTTTATACAATGAAACGATATAATATTTTAGTAATCCACGGACCAAATCTACAGTTATTAGGACTCAGGGAAAAACAGATATATGGCACAGTTACAATTTCGGAAATAAATAAAGCACTAAAAAAATTAGCGCGTGAGAGTCATGCAGAATTAAAAATTATTCAAGCAAATGATGAGGGAACGATTGTCGATACCATTGATTCACTTGGACTTAATTGGGCAGATGGGATATTAATTAATCCGGCAGCTTATACACATACCAGCATCGCTATTCGGGATGCAATAGTCGCAACAAACCGACCTACCATAGAAATCCATTTATCGAATATTTATGCACGGGAATCGTTCCGACATAAATCGTATATAGCACCGGTTGCTGCTGGGCAAATATCAGGATTGGGATTGGACAGTTACCTATTCGGACTTCAGGCATTATTAAACATCCTATCGAAAAAGGAGAACCAAAAAATAAAAAATAAAAATAAACTTGATGTTTAACAATATTAAAATTAAATTTAATGTTGACAAATCGGTTAGATTGGAGTAAGTTATTATTACTATAAAGTATTTAGCAGAACATCATATTTTCCTTGGTTCTAATTCCAAAACTCTATGAAAATAGGTAAACGAGAAAAAATAGTTATTATTTTAATCAGCATGCTATTGGTCATAACGTTGATTCATTTTCTGTTATATCGTCCCCAATCAAATGCGCTATCCGAGGTAAATAAAAATTGGCAAGCTGCCGCTGCACAATATCAAGAATATTACAAATATGACCTTTCTCCAAAAGAATTAACTCTCATTAAAGATGAAGTTGATAGATTAGAATATAACTATGATTCCGCAAAACAATTGCTTCATATCAATCACAATTTTGATACCACTAGAGGTATTCAAGCGATTTTAGACGCATTACAAACCCTTAAACAAACCGAAAAAAGCGCAATAAAAACTACCGTAAAAGTTTTTGCGAATTGGAATATAACTGATGATGTTCCTGGACTAGACCCAAAACGTATTCCGGACTATCTCGATGACTTAAAAAGCAAAAAAGCAGTGTTACGCTTACCCAATCTCGACCCAACACTAAAACAAGAGTTTACAAGTAAATATTTCGAAATAAAACGGAAATTAGGATTTAATATGGTGGAATTGAACCAAATGCCACCGATAGTTTCCTATCTTAAACAATTAAAAATTTTTAATTTTATCAAATCTAATCTAGGCGATTATAAAATTTCAGAAAAAGAATTATTTGATTTACTAGAAATATCAACCGAGGATAAAAAAGATATTAAAAGCTATCTATTTATCTTACATAATGCTAATGAACTATTAAAACTCGCTATTGACTCAGAAGTAGAGAATGTAATGGCAATCAATTTATATAATGAAGAACCTATATATCGCGAATCGGAGAAACCAGCTGCACCAGCGCCAACGCAACCGCAACCAGGAGTATTCCCCGGGTTTCCTGGCGGACCAGCAGGCATTGAAGGACCAGCGTTACCGCCAGAATTAGCCGGACCTGGTGCTCCCGGTATGGGACCAGCTGGTGCTCGTGGACGATTCCCTGGGGGTTTTCCTGGATATGCTCCACAACAACCACAACAACCAACAACTCCTCAAGCTAAACCGATAGCTACTGCATGGCCCATTGAAATTAAGTTAAAAGCGAATAATCTAGCATTTAATAAATTTCTCTATGCAGTATCAAATATTCCAGCATTAGCTGAACTGAAGGAAATCGAAGTTCAAGCGAAAGAAGAAGGAAAAGTTGAGGTACGGTGCAAAATTTATTATTATACCGGATTTACCGCTATTTAATTTGCTTCAATTATCATAAATTTCTACCTAATCAATTTCCCATACACTGATTCCCAAAAGATTATCAACCGCATAAGAATATTCCATTACTCTATTTTATTATTACTAATTTAGGGTAAAATTACCATTAATACAATTTAATTATACTATCGTCTATTATGGTTTTAGATACTAAACGAATTATCGTTCGTAATTCATTTTATACGGTGCTAAACGACATTATTAATATCCCGCTAAAACTGATTTTAATCAGTTATATGATTCGGCAACTCGGATTAGCCGAATACGGTATTTGGTCGTTACTCGGTGTTCTTGGCGGGCAAATCGCCCAGATGTCGTTAAGTGTTCCGCAAGGAATAATAAAGTATGTTCCGGAATACTATGCTAAAAAACAATACGCTAGAATCAATCAGTTACTGTCTTCTGCTGTTATTCTTTATTTCCTCCTAGGATTGATAGTTTTCGGTATCGCAATCATCGCCCAGACCTGGATATATACTGATTTATTTCATATTTCTTCAACCCAATATGGTTATTATACTTTTGTTTTCTGGGGAGCTGTCCTTGTTTTTATCGGAAACCAGATTTTTGGTATATTTCCCTCACTGCTAAACGGACTTCAACGGATGGATATCGTTTCAAAAATCAGTATGGTATCTAATATTGCTGAAGTTATCCTATCATTAATCGTATTATATCTCGGTTGGGGATTGTTTGGGTTAGTCGGATTAATGGTAGTTGTTGATAGTTTAACTATTTTAATCTATATCATTTTTGCAAAATATTTATTTAAACCATTGCAGATACGATTGTCACTATTTGATTTGGTAGAATTAAAAAAGATATTAAAATATAGTTTACAACTGCAGGTTTCCGGAATTGCCAGTCAAGTGGTAGTTGATTTACCAAAAGTATTTATCAGTTATTATCTTGGCACCGCAGCGACTGGGATTTATGATGTTGCCTTGAAAGTAGTGGCGATACTCAGGAAATTATTGATGCGATTAATTAGTCCGATTATGCCAACCGCATCGGAATTGTTTGCATTGCAAGAAAATACAATGATTCGACGGCTATTTCAACAATCGTTACGGTATTTATATCTTGTGGGATTTCCGTTATTTGCTTTCATCTTTGCTTTTGCGAGAGAACTCGTTCATTTCTGGTTAGGAGCAGGAGTTGACATAACTATAGCGGCATCAACCATGCGGTGGTTAGCTGTGTGTTTCTGGTTAAATCTCACTGTAATACCTGCAGCATACCTGCTAAACGGAATAGGAAAACCGAAATACGGAATGTATAGTGCAGTATTGACATTAATCTTGATGGTTTTCCTCACGCCATATGCAATCTATTTTTTAAAATATACCGGTGCGGTTATCGCAGTTTTTCTTTCTTGGGGATTGAGCGCAATTGTATTACATTATAACTTCTTCCAGACCATGAAATTTTCTTTACGCGCCATACCTATAAAACCAACAGTTTATTATCCGTTGCAAATTATTATAGTTACTGGTATATGTTATTTTATAAATCGTTTATTACCAATGCAATTAAGCTTTTTTATTCCGATTATTTTTGTTACTTTTATTGGCTATTCTTTTCTTTTATTCTGGTGTAAATATATTGAATTATATGATGTTGAATTGATACAACCTTATATACCGAATCGGTTGTTTCTCATCTTACGTCGAATGGTAACGTAAAAATCGGTACAATGCGAATTTTACATTTGATTAGTTCATCGAATATTGGCGGGTCGCCTATACATACTCTACTGCTCTGCCAGGAATTAGAAAAACTCGGATGTAAAACCTTAATTATTTCTCCACAAAACGGTTCCTTCGAATCGGAAATAAAAAAAAGTGGTATTGAATGGATTCCGATGGATTTAAACGCACCATTCCGGATTTCCTTATATAACCAGTTATCACAAATGATTTTACAGAAACAGATTGATATAATTCATACGCACGAATTGAAAGCAGATTTTATTGGTTTCATCCTTGCATGGAAAACTCGACGTCCGTTAATTACCACAATACATAATATGATTAATAAGGGACCGCTTCCTAATTGGAAAAAATACGTTTATATATGTTTAACTCGGCTCATTGCTACTCGTCAGAACAAAATTATTGCGGTCTCTGACGCTGTCCGACACAATACGATTGATAAATTAAAAATTCCTGGCGATAAAGTGATTACCATTCGAAATGGTACGAAAATATTAGAACTTAATCCCGCGCTGGATAAACCTTCCATTTTACGAAATCTCGGATTACTCCCAAACAAACCGGTAATCGCGTTAATCTCACGGCTTATTCCGAAACAAAAAGGACATACCTATTTTCTCCAGGCAGCAAAACTAATTTTAAAACAGAACCCGAAACCACAATTTCTCATTATTGGTGATGGGACAATTCGTAAATATTTGGAAGTATTGACCCAGCAACTTGGGATACAATCGGATGTTCATTTTGTCGGCTGGCAACACAATATTTTTGATATTCTGCAGAGTATAGATATTTGCGTAGTACCTTCGCTCTGGGATCCGCTACCTCGAATAGTATTGGAAGCAATGGCAGCGGGGATACCTGTCGTTGCCAGTAATGTCGATGGGATACCCGAAGCGGTGATAGATGGAGTAACGGGAATCCTAGTTCCCCCAGCCAATGCACAGAGATTAGCGGATGCATGTTTAACATTATTAAACCATCCTGAGAAAGCAAAACAAATGGGATACGCTGGTCGCAACCGTGCAATAGCTGAATTTAGCAGCGACCGGCATGCGCAAGAAGTTTTGAAAGTCTATGAAGAAATACTCTCCTTAGATCAGCATTCATGAAATGAAACTGGATGATAACTAATATACTAATTTTTCTTTTATTTAGGATTTAAACATTCGTAATTTGTGTCGAATTTCAATATTTGGATTCATTGAATTATGCATATTTGCTTATTATCGCGCGCTATACCAATTCATCACTATGGCGGTCTAGAAACGCATACATTTACTCTAGCGCACGCATTACAACATCGTGGGCATAAAATTACTATAATTACTTCTGCTCAATTCACTCCATCCGCAATTAACAATCCGCCATCCGCAATTAATATTGTTTATATTCCAAAGACAAAACCCGGACGATATTCTTTGTCCTTTTTTAGAGAATCAGCAAAATTAATAAATGAATTGGATAAACAAGAGTCGTTCGATATCATCCATGCACAGGGATTCGCTGGGTTCGGATATATGTTTAAAAAAACTAAACCGTTGGTAGTTACCATCCATGGCACATTAACTTCTGAAACACTTTTGTTTACTAAAAAGTTTTCATTATCTCATCTCTGGAAACATCGTAACCGGTTAGGAGTTACCCCATTATATCATCAATTATTAACCCGGGCTGATGCGATTGTAGTAGATAGCTATTTTTCAAAACAATTGCTTCTGAAAGACCAAAAGCATATCAAACCAAAATTATCGGTTGTTTATCTAGGGATAGATACCGCTTATTTTCAGCCGCATAATAAATCGGACGCAAAACAGAAATTCGGATTCTCATCAGATTTAACTTTACTTGCTTTCGGAAGAATAATTGAAAGTAAAGGATTCCAGATTCTCCTTGAGGCAGTTATCAATCTCAAAGATATCCCATATCAACTTATTATTGCTGGAGAAGGACCATATCTTATTAAGCTAAAAGAGAGAGCGAAAACCAGAAAACTTACCCAACAAGTACGATTTTTAGGAAAAGTATCAGAAGCAGAATTACCATACTTGTATAGTGCAGCAGATATTTTTATAATTCCAGAACTAACCGCACCTGCGTTCGGGCTCGTTGCGGCAGAAGCGCTAGCTTGTGGAACACCTGTTATCGCCTCGAATACCGGTGCTTTACCAGAAGTGGTTACTCCAGAAGTCGGAATTTGTATTCCTGCAGGCGATACTGATAAACTAGCAAATGCGATTCGGGAATTATATCAGAATAAAGAGAAATGGAATCAGATGAGATATTCTGCACGTACCCGAGCGGAAACAATGTTCACTGTTGACCGTATGGCGGAAGAAACGGAAAGAATCTATAAAAGCATATGTAAAATATAAACTTAGCGATGCGAAATTAAATTATGCTTATTTCAAAGTTTTTATTGACAAGTCTGGCTTTACTTTGTATGTCTTTAGTCTCTATGTTTTTATTTTCGCTTCGGATTTCGGTGGTCGATACTCGGATTTTATAAAATATGAATATTTTATATTTAACTTATAACAGCGTAATGACTCTCGGTATATTACGATCACAGGTTGAGACCCTCCTAAAACTGCTTTCTACGAAATATCCGAACGATTTGAAGTTTACTCTGATTACCGTCGAACGGTGGAAAGAATTTCTAAACCAAGCATTGAAATCCACATTTCGCAAAGAACTAGCTCAATCCGGAATTCGAGTTATCATTATTCCCCGTTTTCTTTCTGAATCTCTAAGGATGGATAGCGCAAATAAATCTTTCTGGCAGCGAGTTTGGTCAAACTTAGCTTTGCTTATTGATTTAAACTTGTTAGGTTGGATTACGTTGTATACTCTTCTTCGATATCAGATCCAGATTATTCATACCCGCAGTTATATCCCAGGAATAATCGGCGTATTCTGCAAAAAGTTGCTGCGGAAGAAGTTCATCTTCGACCCGCGGGGCTTAATTCCAGAAGAACTCGCGTTAGCACAAGGTTGGCAGGAATCCCACCGAAAATATCGAGTTTGGAAACACATTGAAAAATGGCTGCTGAAGAATGCGGATAGGGTTTATGTTCTCTCGGAACCGTTTGCCCAACATTATCAGAAAATTATTCCAACTTTAAAACCGCTTATCACGCCATGTTGCGTTGATATCAACCACTTTAGTTATAATTCTGAAAAGCGGATAGCATTACGAAAAAAGTTAGGGGTAGAAGATAACCTGGTAGTTGTTTTTACCGTAGGTGCGTTTGTTCCCTATCAATATCTTGAGGGCGGGATACAACTATTCCAGCACATTCTAAAACTGCGCACTGATGCGCTTTTATTCTTATTAACTCCTGATAAAGCCAAAATTCAAAATTATTTACAGAAAGTTTCTGATTTCGATATACGGATTTTGGATTTAATTAAGTCGTATACTCCCGAATTCAAGGAGATGCCTGATTATCTCTGCGCATGTGATATCGCATTGTTGGTTCGGTTCCCCTCGATAATTAGCAAAGTCGCGTCTCCAGTGAAATTTGCGGAATATCTGGCATGTGGGGTGCCGGTTATCGCATATCCGAATATTGGAGATACCCAGACGATTATCGAACAGGAACAGGTAGGTATTGTGATTGACCTGCACAATGAAAGTTATACTATCCTACAGTTACAGAAATTATTAGTCCATCTCGCTGACCGAGAAACACTCGCTTCCCGCTGCCGAACTACGGCTATCAACCATCTTTCTTGGGAGAAATATTTAGACCTTTACTATACTACTTACCAAAACTTATTATAGCCCAGACTAATCCACCTGAAGCGGAATTAAAACTGATTAGAATTAAACCTATCTGCGAAGTTGAAAACTCTGCGTTGATCTGTAGCAAAATTAAAATTAGGATTATCTGAATTAGTTCGCTTTTTCTGTACAAATTCCCAAACTTTTTTGAAAAGAGGCAAGAAATTCTTAACTTTGGTTTTTTCAAATTCTTCTTTTTGAAAGTATCACTAATAAAATGGCCAAAGGATGATTTTGATAAATCGTTCGAATGATTTCTGGGCAAGGGACAGCATTTTTTCGAAATAGAATATTCCGAGAATCCCCCAAATCGTCGGAAGAATCCATACCGCATGGATTAAAATGATGCTGATAAACTTCCATTGCTTAGCAGCAGAAGCCATTAAAATCAAATCGAGAAAAACATAGAGGAAAATAAACGAAATGAATCCACCGAATATTGCGGAGATGATAAACCGGAAAAAAATATGCATCAGCGAATTAAACTCTGATTTAGCTCTTTTTTTAATCAACAGCATAATTGAATCAGATTAGGTTAATCTGCGCAGTTTTTATCTCTGAATTTCTCTTCCTGTAAAGAAGAATCATGTAATCTTAGCAAGATACAAGATACTAAAGTGAGATATATGGATGTCTGTTATTTCTATATCTTATTCCCTTAACTCTAGAAATCAAATTTGGTCAAGAAATATTGCGCTAATGATTGATAATTATAGAGTTATAAGGAAAATCCCAGGTGTTTTTGTTTCAAAGGTTAAAAGGAATCTGGGAAACATTATCTTGCGCTTTCAGGTTCTTCATTGCCATAAAAAGATACATCGCATAGACGATTATATAGAGCCATATAAAGAGGGGATTTGGTCGACCGACTAGCACGTATATCAAATCGAGGATAACCGGAGCGGTAAGCGCATAAATCCCAATATTTACCAGTTGTGAATATTTCAGGTTGGTTTTCATGGTATTATTTAAACTTAGGGTGAACAAACTGAATATGAATATCTGCAACCATTTAACAACAATCTGATAGAAATATAATCCAATTGGTAATGCTATCCAAAGAACAATAATTGCAATTTTCGTCCATTGTTCAATGGTTTGTTTATTAATTACCATATCTGGAAACTGTGATAATTCATAGATTCGACTCACCAGTTCGCTTTCTTTAACAATCAGACTGTTTTGGGTTAAAAGCATCCCACCCTGATAAATAGTATCAATCGAGGTATATTGGCCAGTAGTATCAATCATTATAATAAAGGTTTCATCTTTATAGACGATATATGGCTGCTGAACGTTAACCTGCGCTTGTCCATTAACAATCCTAATTTCCGGCAGATATTGTTTCGCGATTTTATTCCCTTCATAAATCACCTGTTGCAGTTTCGTTCCATAATATACCGTGAGAATGAGTGCAACGATTAGGAGTAATAGCGAAAGATAAAGAATCGATTTCCAAACCTTTTGCTTAGCGATTTCCTGATAAAACTTGAAATTAAAACAACTTTGTGGAATCGAATTAAATATTCCCTGCGGTTTACCATCCATATGTTTATCTCCTATAACGAATAATTTGATATGTAACAATTTTATAATACAAAGTCACTATATTCCAATGCCTTATCTCGATGGTTGTAAGGTTAACAACTAAAAACCTACAACTAATAACTGATAAACCTATTCTTTCGTGTTATAATTTTTAAGGATTTTTCTGTATAATCTGCTGTTAATACCTGTTAATCTATGGGGGTTGGGGTATGTCTCAAAATCTTGGATTAAGCTTATTCATTATTTCCAGCTTCATAATCGCTATTACCGTTCAGGCAGAACCCGCAGCTATCAGTTATACTTTGGATAATGGAATGACAGTCGTGTTGAAAGAAGTACATACCGCGCCGGTGATTGCGATGCAGATGTGGTGTAATCGCGGGAGCATCCATGAAAATGAATATCTTGGGTATGGGATATCGCATTTTATGGAACATATGCTGTTCAAAGGAACAGAAAAACGGAAGGTGAACCAAATCGCGCAAGAAATTCGGGAAGCTGGCGGTGAATTGAACGCGTATACCTCAATCGACCGGTTGGTATTCCATATTGTTATCGGCAGTAACCACTTTGATACTGGACTTGATATTATTGCTGATGTAACCATGCACTCAACGTTTGAACCCGCAGAATTTGAAAAGGAAAAACAAGTTATTCTAAAAGAAATTAATATGAATCTTGACGCACCGGACCGAATTGTTAGCCGATTATTTTGGAGCACAGCGTATTCTGTTCATCCCTATCGGCATCCGGTCATCGGATATCGTGAACTGTTTACGCAAGTTACACGGGATGATTTGGTTAAATATTATCAGCGGACATTCGTTCCAAACAATCTAACATTGGTTATCGTAGGCGACTTCAAAATGGAAGAGGTAAAACCGAAAATCGAATCTGCATTTAAAGAGTTCACTCGGAAAGAGCTAGCACCAATCTATATTCCTGAAGAGCCACCACAGATCGGGTTACGGCGCGCTGAAGTTGAAAAAGAGGTTAATCAGACTTATTTAGAAATGGGATATCATATCCCGAGCATTTATAGTGACGACGTATATCCGCTGGATGTTCTTGCCGTTCTTCTCGGTGAAGGGAACAGTTCTCGATTGTATCAACAGATTAAGGAGAAATTAGGACTAGTTCATTCGATTAATGTTTGGTCATTAACGCCGACTTATCCAGGAATATTTGGTATCTCTGCAACGCTGAATGAAGAAAAACGGATTCACGCAGAATCAGCGATTTTTGATGAAATCAAAAAAATTCAAACTCATCCTATTCCGGATACAGAATTACTTAAAGCGAAAAAAATGATCGCAAGTTCGTTTATTTTCCGACAAGAAACAGTTCAAGGACAAGCAGGACAATTGGGAAATGATGCGGTAACGATGAATAACATTCATTATTCTGAAACTTATCTCGATAAAATTCGGCAGGTAACTGCAGAAGATGTTCAACGAGTAGCGATAAAATATCTGCGACCAGAGAATCTCACAATTGCAGTGTTAAAACCTAAAACTGAATCTGAGATTCAGAAGACAGAAGTGAGAAGTCAGCAAGAAACGGAAAGAAAAAAAATTAAAAAGGTTATACTTCCAAGTGGCTTAACGGTTCTAATTAAAGAGAACCATGATTTACCGTTAGTTAGTATTCGTCTTGTTTTTAAAGGTGGAGTGGTGTATGAAACTGACCAAAATAACGGAATTTGCAATTTGCTCCAACGAATGTTATTAAAAGGCACAAAAAACCGAACCGCAGAACAAATTGCAGAATCAATCGCACAGGTTGGCGGTAAGATTGATACCTATAGTGGAAATAATTCGTTTGGCGTAACCATTGATATTTTAAAAGATGATTTATCTCTTGGATTAGATATCCTATCTGATATTGTCTTAAACCCGATTTTCCCAGAATCAGCGTTGGAAATTGAACGCCAGCATGTTCTTGCGGCTATCCGCAGTCAGGAAGATGACGTTTTCCCAGCTGCAATGAAATTACTCCGCGAAACTTTGTTCACAGTCCACCCCTACCGTCGTTTAACTATTGGAACGGAATCAACTGTTGCCACTATTACCCGGAATGATATCATCCAATTCTACAAACAACTTTGCGTTCCGAAAAATGCGGTACTTGCGATTTTCGGTGATATAAGTACAGAAACGGTTCTCAATCAAATCCAAAAAGTATTTGAGTCCTTTGATACCCCAATAATTCCCTACCGGGAAGAAATAACCGAATCACCGATTACTGCTATCCGCACAACTACAAAAACCAAAGAAAAACAGCAAACAGTTATTCTCATCGGCTACCATGGAATAAAAATTACTGATCCTCGAAGATATACTAGTGAAGTTATGAATGCAATCCTATCCGGACAAGGATCCCGGTTATTTGATACTATTCGTGAAAAACAAGGGTTAGCATATTATGTTGGTATGATACCGGTTCTTGGTCTAGATCCCGGAATGTACATTTTCTATGTTGGTACTGAAACGGATAAAATTGAAATTGCAATTAAAAGTATACTCGCTGAAATCGAACGAATTAAATCTGAGGATGTGACCGATGAAGAATTGATTCGCGCAAAAAAGGAACTTATTGGAAATAAGGCGATTGATACACAAACGAATTCTGCACAAGCGTTCGAATCTGCTCTCGATGAACTGTACGGACTTGGTTATGACAATCTTGACCAATACGCTATGCGGATTAATGCGGTAACAAAAGATGATATCCGTAAATTAGCTAACGATCTTTTTAAACCGAATGCTTATGCATTGGTCGTAGTTAAACCCAAATCAAAAAATCACGCTATCTTAAACGGACAAACTTCAGAATAGGACTCCACATAAAAGTCAGTTGTATCAATTTTGTGGTAGATTTGATAGTTAAGAAATCTATTAACTGCCGATCAATTTCAGTTTATAAAGAATAAAAAAGCAAACTTATCAATGGTGAGTTTGCTTGTTATAATATTCTTGTTTTCATTTAAATGAAATTGTTGGAAAATAAATTTTTCTATCAAATTAATTTCGCAACTTCATTTGCCCAATAGCTGATAATAATATCCGCACCTGCTCGTTTAATACTAGTGAGAATTTCGAGTACCACCTGTGATTCATCAATCCAACCTTTTTCTGCCGCTGCTTTAACCAACGAAAATTCGCCGCTAACATTATATGCAGCAATTGGAATATTAAATGTCTGTTTTGCACGAGTAATAATATCCAAATACGCGAGCGCAGGCTTTACCATAACGATATCTGCTCCTTCTTCGATATCGAGCGCAATTTCACGTAATGCTTCTCTTGCGTTTGCTGAATTCAACTGGTAACTTTTGCGGTCACCGAATTGCGGCGCAGAATCTACTGCTTCCCGGAATGGCGCATAAAATGCAGACGCAAACTTCGCGGAATATGCTAGTATCGGAATATCAGAATAATTATGTTCATCTAATATCTTTCGGATAGCAGCAACACGTCCGTCCATCATATCTGATGGGGCAACAATATCCGCACCAGCATTCGCATGGGATAATGCGGTTTGTGCAAGGATAGCAAGCGTCGTATCGTTATCCACCTGTCTATCCTTGAGTATACCGCAATGCCCATGGCTGGTATATTCGCATAAACACACATCGGTAATAACGATAAGTTCTGGTACCGCAGATTTAATCGCACGAACTGCTTGTTGAACAATTCCATCATCAGCATATGCACTGGATGCTTTTTCGTCTTTTTTTGCTGGAAGACCAAATAATAGAATTGCCGGAATCCCCAGCGAATATGTTTGTTGAGCGGCGGTAACCAATTCATCAATTGAAAGGCGGAAATTGCCCGGCATAGATTCAATCGGCAGCTTAATTTTTTTCCCAGGACAAACAAAATATGGCATAACGAAATGGTCAATAGATAATTTCGTTTCCTGAATAAATTTGCGAAGTTGTGGAGTTTTCCGCAAACGCCGTAATCGTTGTACTGGAAATGGCATATATATTTATTTTCCTTTCAATAAATTATCGCAAGTATTATAGCATAATAAAGAACTATATAAGCATCAGACGTAACCATATAGATTTCAATGATTTTTATAAAATAATCCATAATGACATTAAAAATAAACATTAAAATATACATATTATGACATTTAAAGTATAATTAAAATTTGACATTTTATAAATATTTTTGTTAAAATATATATTTGTCTATAATATGCAAAAGTCATTGGTAAAATACTTTACTGTCTTCAAAAAACCGCGCTTATTGTCAAACTTTTTTCCCCTCGCTGATGTTCAATTAGGTAAATTTTACCACAATGGACGGGATGATGCTAATACCCCGATCTCGTATTACTAAAAACATCTCTAACTTAATGTACTTATCAATTAAAGCCGTAAAATTCATATCCCCAACTAGGAGGTTTATATATCAATGAAAAAAGAGGATACCCTTCCCATTCGTAGCCGGAGCCGGTATAGTTTTGCCCGATTAGAAGATGTGATCGACATGCCGAATTTAATTGAAATTCAACAGAAATCGTATGAAGAATTTTTACAGCAAACAGTGCCACCAGAAAAACGGAAGGATATTGGTCTCCAAGCTGCATTTCGTTCGATATTCCCAATTGAAGCCATATCAGCTAGCGGTGATAAAACCACGCTTGATTTTACCAGCTATTCAATTGGAGACCCAAAATATACTATTGAAGAATGTATGGATCGGGGCATGACCTATGCAGCACCAGTGAAAGTAAAATTTCAGCTTATTGTCCGAAAAATGGATAAGGCCACCGGAACCCAATATATTAAGGATATTAAAGAGCAGGAGCTATACTTAGGCGAAATCCCGTTAATGACACCTACCGGAACATTTGTTATTAATGGAGCAGAACGGGTTATTGTAAGTCAACTCCATCGTTCTCCAGGTGTATCTTTTGGAACAGAACAACATCCAAGTGGACGCCCAATATTAACCGCGAGATTAATTCCGACCCGAGGTGCCTGGTTAGAAATGGAACTAGATGCCGCAGATTTAATTACTGTATCGATTGACCGCAGGCGCAAATTTTATATTACCACGCTATTACGCGCATTTGGGTATAATTCAGACGAAGAACTTATTGCTGCGGTATACCCTACCAGAGAAATTAAACTAGACACTGATTTACGTGATATTTTCGCAATGAAAGAACCATATCGTATTGCAGAGGATGTGGTAGATATGGAAACCGGTGAAGTTGTTGCGGAACCGCCGCAGAAAATATCTGAAGAAATGGTTAATCAGCTCCGTAAGCTTGGTATTAAAAAAGTAAAAATTATTGATATTGATTTTAGTAAATCTAATCAATGTTTTTTAAAAACATTAGAAAAAGACCCCTATAAAACGAAAAACGATGCTTTGATCGAATTATATCGCAGGATACGACCTGGAAACCCACCTTCCCCGAAAAGTGGTCAGCTTCTTCTAGAGACAATGTTTAGTAATTCTAAACGATATGATTTAGGAAAAGTAGGTCGTGTGCGCTTAAACCGAAAATTGGGATTAACCGGCGACAGTGATGATCGAATTCTGCATAAAGAAGATATTGTTGAAATTCTAAAACATCTTCTTCGCCTTAAAGATGGTGAAGATATTATCGATGACATAGACCATCTAGGCAATCGGCGAATACGCTCCGTAGGAGAATTATTAGAGAATCAGATTCGAATGGGATTAGCAGCTATGGAACGGGGGATTCGTGAACGATTAAGTATTCTTGATTTGGATAGTGCGATGCCCCATAATCTAATAAATCCGAAACCTGTTTTTGCAGCTATTCGAGATTTCTTCGGACGAAGTCAATTATCCCAGTTTATGGACCAAACGAACCCACTAGCGGAATTGACAAATAAACGTCGGTTAAGTGCGTTAGGACCCGGTGGATTAAACCGCGAACGCGCTGGGTTTGAAGTGCGTGACGTTCATTATACTCACTATGGTCGCATTTGTCCTATTGAAACCCCAGAAGGGCCAAATATCGGTTTAATTTCTTCACTTGCAACATTTGCGCGAATTGACGAATTTGGATTCATAGAAACGCCCTATCGTAAAGTTATTAAAGGTCGAGTGACAAATGAAATCGAACATCTCACCGCCGATCAAGAAGAAAAATATTTTATCGCTCAAGCTAATGAACCTCTGAAAGAAGATGGTCGGTTCCAGAACGAAATGATTTATGTTCGACACCGAGGTGAATTCACTCGAGTTACCCGAGATAAGGTAAATTTTATGGATATTTCACCGAAACAATTGGTTAGTGTTTCCGCAGCATTAATTCCGTTCCTTGAACATGATGATGCAAACCGTGCACTGATGGGTAGCAATATGCAACGGCAAGCTGTTCCTCTTCTTCGCACCGAAGCACCATTAATAGGTACAGGAATTGAACATAAAGTTGCGGTAGATTCTGGTTCTTGCATAACCGCAAAATCCGATGGAATTGTAACTTATGTTTCCAGTGATATGATTGTTATCGAAGAAAACACTGAACCAAGTCGTGCTCCATATCTTCCTGCCAAACATCAAGTTTACCAATTGCGAAAGTATAACCGAAGTAATCAGAGTACGTGCATTAATCAACGGGCGGTAGTGAAACCTGGCGATAAGGTTAAAAAAGGTCAGATTATTGCTGATGGTCCCGCAATTGACCATGGCGAATTGGCGCTTGGTAGAAATGTTCTAGCTGCATATATGCCGTGGTACGGATATAATTTTGAAGATGCCATTATTGTCTCGGAACGTTTAGTTAAAGATGATATTTTTAGTAGTGTCCATATTGAAGAATTTGAGTTAGAAGCGCGGGATACTAAACTCGGTAAAGAAGAAATTACCCGAGATATTCCTAATTTAGGCGAAGAAGCGTTACGGAATCTGGATGAAAATGGGATTATTCGGATAGGAGCTGAAGTCCGCCCGAATGACATTTTGGTCGGTAAAGTTACCCCGAAGGGTGAAACGGAATTATCGAGTGAAGAAAAATTATTGCGAGCCATTTTTGGTGAAAAAGCTGGGGATGTTCTCGATGCTTCTTTACGCTTACCGCCAGGAAATGAAGGAATTGTTATCGATACAAAAGTATTTTCTCGTCGGGAACGAACCACTGTTGCTGAGAAAAATGAAGAAGCTCGATTGATTGATGAAGCAAAAAAAGCTCGAGATAAACAGGTTAAACATATTCGGGAAGAAACTAAAAAACGGATTCGTAAATTGTTTGGTCAAAAAATTAAATCGCCGATTTATATTCCAGGACAACGCAAAGCTTTGTACAAACCAGGAGATGAAATTAACGCTGAGTTTGTTGATTTACTGCGTGAAAAATTTAACCAGGGAATATTAAAACTTCCGGCCACCGTAATAGAAGCGCTTCGCGAAAACTGGGAGTTTGAAGAGAAACAAATTGCAGAAGCTGAACAACAATTTCAGAAAAAGTTAGACCAAATCCGTAATGGTGATGAGTTACCTCCTGGAGTAGCAAAACTTGTTAAAGTGTATGTTGCCAAGAAGCGAAAATTAACCGTTGGAGATAAACTTGCCGGCCGACACGGAAATAAAGGGGTGGTTGCTAAAATTGTACCTGAAGAGGATATGCCATATTTAGCTGATGGAACGCCGGTGGATATTATTCTCAATCCATTGGGAGTACCTTCACGTATGAATGTGGGCCAAATTTTAGAATTGCATCTTGGCTGGGCCGCAGCAAAAATGCACGACCCCGAATGTCCTAAAGCAAATGCAAAACATAAAGAAAAAGCAGAAACAGCTGAATCGATTTCTCCACGATGTACCGAATGTGGTGGATTACATGTGGCCAGTCCGGTTTTCGATGGAGCTCGAGAAACAGAATTGGAATCGGGTAAGCATTTGAAAAAACATGACTCCATTAAAGATTGGCTTAAAAAAGTTGGGCTTCCCGAATCCGGTAAAACGATACTTTATGACGGATTAACAGGCGAACCTTTTGATAATGAGATTGCTGTTGGATATACCTATATCATGAAGTTAGCACATTTAGTTGATGATAAAATCCATGCTCGTTCTATTGGCCCATATTCTTTAGTTACCCAGCAGCCGTTAGGTGGAAAAGCGCAATTTGGTGGACAACGTTTTGGTGAAATGGAAGTTTGGGCACTTGAAGCTTATGGCGCTGCGTATACTTTACAAGAATTACTTACCGTGAAATCAGATGATGTGCAAGGAAGAACCAAAGTTTACGAATCGATAGTTAAAGGTGAACATACTGCAGCCCCGGGTATTCCAGAATCGTTCAATGTATTGGTCAAAGAATTGCAAGGATTGGGACTTCAGATAGACGTGTTATCAAAAAAACGCGGAGAAACGGGCGGAACAGAATTGAAATCAGAAATATCGACGAATATAAGCGACTCAGCTATATCTGGAACCGAAATGTTTGTGGATGAATCAAAACCACAGCCAGTACCTGGAATAAAAAAATAAAATAAATGGGACTTCTCAATTTGCCTAGATAAAAACATAACCCAATCACACCATAAAATTTATTTTATAATGAGTGAGGTAACCTATGCAATCAAATATAAAACTTGAAGCTGGTTCATACCAAGTAAACGATTTTCATCGGTTTATTGCTGCAGGGAATACCATTAATGAAATTGATGCAATTAGAATTAGTATCGCTAGTCCGGAACAAATAATTCAGTGGGTCCGAAGACAATGTCGTCAAACTGATAAAGAAGGTTTTTGTCGTTGTATTAAATCGAAAAAAGATCAACAGCTTTGTTCTTTTGGAGAAGTTAAAAAGCCTGAGACTATAAATTACCGAACGTTTAAACCGGAACGAGATGGATTATTCTGTGAACGGATTTTTGGTCCGGTTAAAGATTGGGAGTGTTCTTGTGGAAAGTATAAACGGATTAAATATCGGGGAATAGTCTGCGAAAAATGTGGAGTCGAAGTTGCGTTATCAAAAGTGCGTCGGCAACGAATGGGATACATTAAACTGGCGGCGCCTGTATCCCATATCTGGTTTTTCAAGGGGACTCCGAGTCGAATTGGTAATTTATTAGATTTAACGCTCGCAAGTTTAACTCGGGTATTGTATTTTCAAGAATATATTGTTATCGATCCGAAAAATACTCCTCTCCAGAAAAAACAATTGCTCACCGAAGATGAATACCAAGCAAATGTTGACAAATTTGGTAAAGATGCTTTTGTAGCTATGATGGGAGCCGAAGCAATTAAAATTTTGCTATCAGAAATAGATTGTACAGCATTAGCAAAAGAATTATTTGCGCAAATGAAGGAGACTACTTCAACGCAAAAACAAAAAAAGATTATTAAACGGCTTCGGGTAGTTGAATCGTTTCGAGATAGCGGCAATCGTCCTGAATGGATGATATTAGACGTTATTCCCGTCATTCCCCCTGATTTACGGCCACTGGTAGCCCTTGATGGGGGACGATTTGCTACCTCCGATTTAAATGACCTTTATCGTCGAGTGATTAATCGGAATAATCGGTTGCGTCGGTTAATGGAAATCAATGCGCCGGAAGTAATTTTGCGAAATGAAAAACGGATGCTACAAGAAGCCGTAGATGCCTTATTTGATAATGGTCGTCGCGGAAAACCGATTAAAGGACAAAACAATCGACCATTAAAATCACTTTCTGATATGTTGAAAGGTAAACAAGGCCGGTTTCGGCAGAATTTACTTGGAAAGCGGGTTGATTATTCAGGTCGTTCCGTTATCGTTGTCGGACCAGAACTCAAATTCAATCAGTGCGGATTACCAAAGAAAATGGCGCTTGAACTATTTGAACCATTCATTATTAAACAACTTGAAAAAATAGGGAAAGCAAATACGATAAAAAGTGCAAAAAAACTCATTGAACGCGAAGATCCTGTTGTCTTCGATGTGTTAGAAGAAGTTACAAAAAAACATCCTGTACTACTAAACCGTGCACCTACGTTGCATCGGTTAGGCGTGCAAGCTTTTGAACCGGTGCTTGTTGAAGGAAAAGCTATCAAGCTTCATCCAATGGTCTGCACTGCATTTAATGCTGATTTCGATGGTGACCAGATGGCTGTCCACGTTCCCCTATCGAAAGAAGCGCAAATCGAAGCACGGGATATCATGCTTTCAACGTATCATATTCTCTCCCCGCGAGATGGAAAACCAATTGCTTCGCCAACTCAGGATATTGTTCTCGGTTGCTATTATCTAACTAAAGAAAGACCGGGAGCTAAAGGTGAGGGTAAAATATTTTCATCATTTGATGAAGCAGTTTATGCGTATGAGCATAAACTGGTCGATTTACACGCAAAAATTAAAGTACGGCTACCCGATGAAAATAATCCTACCCAAAGAAAAGAATGGATAACCACTGTGGGTCGGATATTGTTTCATCTCTCACTACCTGAAGGAATTTCTTTCTTTAGCGATAAACCGTATGCAAATTGCTTATTAAATAAAAAGAAATTAAGTATGATGGTGGGCGATTATTGCAAGCAATATGGAAATCAGAAAACAGCTATTTTACTAGATGAATTGAAGAGCCTGGGATTTAAATATGCGACTCGTGCTGGAATTAGTATTAACATTGATGATTTAAAAGTTCCGCCGAAAAAAAATGAGATATTAGAACGAGCTAAAAAAGAAGTTGATAAAGTTACACAAGACTATACCCGAGGTCTGGTGACGAATACTGAACGATATAATAAGATTATTGATATTTGGTCACACGCTACTGAAGATGTAGCTACAGCAATGTTAGCTGAATTAGAAAAAGTTAATGACGGATTTAATTCTGTTTTTATGATGGCAGATAGTGGCGCACGGGGATCACATTTACAAGTTCGTCAGTTAGCAGGAATGCGTGGGTTAATGGCAAAACCAATGAAAAAACTTACTGGTGGTGTGGGTGAAATTATCGAACAACCTATCGAACGGAACTTCCGAGAAGGATTAACAGTGCTTGAATATTTTATTTCGACCCACGGTGCCCGAAAAGGACTTGCCGATACCGCGTTAAAAACTGCTGATGCTGGATATTTAACCCGACGACTGGTTGATGTCGCACAAGACGTAACAATTATTGAAGAAGATTGCCATACCATCAAAGGTATTGTAGTTCAGGCAATTAAAGAGTCCACACCAAAAGGGGTTCGGGTTTTAGAAACTCTTGCAGACCGGGTTCTTGGTCGAGTTACTCTAGAAGATGTTATTGATCCTATTAGCGGCAATATAATTGTTAAAGCGGATACGCTAATTGATGAAAACCTAGCGCAAGCTATTGAAGAAGCAAATATTGAAGCGGTAACTATTCGTTCAGTATTAACTTGTGAGACCTTACGGGGAGTATGTCAAAAATGCTACGGTGCTGATTTATCTACTGGAAAATTAATTGCAATTGGAGAAGCGGTTGGAATTATTGCTGCCCAGTCTATTGGCGAACCAGGAACACAATTAACCTTGCGGACATTCCATATTGGAGGTACTGCTGCTCGGAAATTGGAAGGATGGTATGAAGCTAGTGCTCCCGGAATTGTCAAATATCGGAACTTGCAAACAGTTACCAATCCACAAAATAAACATGTTGTGCTCAATCGTGGTGGATCGATAGTTATCCTTGATTCTGACAACAAGGTTATTCAGGAGTTTCGTGATATTAGTTATGGGGCAACGATTTCTGTTGCTGATGGTGAAAAGGTTAATAGTGGTGAACGTGTTGTCGTCTGGGACCCACACAATATACCTATTTTTACTGATGTAGAAGGAATCGTTAGATTCAAAGATATTATTGAAGATAAAACCATGAAAAAGGAATTTGACGAATCTACCGGGGTAAGCAATCGGGTTATTATTGAACATAAAGCGGAATTACATCCAGAAATACAAATTCTTAATCCAGCTAATCCAAAAGAAATACTCAATTCGTATCCATTACCAAGCGGATGTTATCTTGCACATGAATCCGAGGTAGATGATGGAAAACGAGTTTATGCCGGACAAGTTTTAGCTCGTATTCGCAAAGCAAAAACTGTTTCCCGAGATATCACCGGTGGTCTACCCCGAGTCGCAGAACTTTTTGAAGCACGACGCCCGAAAGAATGTGCACTTATTGCTGAAGTTGATGGCGTGGTTGAACTTGCGGGTATTTCTAAAGGAACCAGACGCATTATTATCAAGGCAGATAATGGACTTGAATATGCTTATAACATTGCTCTCAATCGGCACGTAAACGTTCGCTCTGGAGAACATGTTACTGCAGGAGAACGTCTGACTGATGGGTCGGTTGACCCTCACGATGTGCTTCGTATCCAAGGAGAAAAAGAAGTACAACAATTTTTGTTAAATGAAATTCAAGAAGTTTATCGTGTCCAAGGAGTTTCTATCAATGATAAACATATCGAAATTATCATCCGACAGATGATGCGAAAAGTTACGGTTGACGATATTGGAGATACCCGGTTTAAGTTTGGGGATGAAGTCGATAAATATACGTTCAGGGAAGAAAATGCACGAGTCGCTAAACTCGGCGGAAAACTGGCTGATGCTAAACCAAAATTGCTCGGGATTACCAAAGCGTCGCTCGAAACCGAATCGTTTATATCTGCCGCTTCTTTCCAAGAGACAACACGTGTCCTCACAGAAGCAGCTTCTGCTGGTCGAATTGACTTTCTCCGCGGTTTGAAAGAAAATGTTATTATGGGAAGACTTATTCCTGCAGGAACTGGTCTTCCCCTTGCTGATAAAGCAAAATACCTTGAAGCTAAACTCAAGGAATTAGATCGTAGAACACCCACACCATCCCCTACAATATCAGAAACAATACAATCTGAATCCGAAAGAGAAGTAGAGGTTGATGTATCAAAATCTTAATAGATATCTAACCCTGAATTCGAATTCAAAATTACACTACGTGGTTTGCGGGAGTTTTCCTCCCGCTCCACTCTACCATTAAAATTTTTTGCGCCATCATTTCTACATATGATAGGCTAAATATCAGACCATAAAAACAAAAACGCAGAGGCACAAATTATCTAACCATCCAATCACTGCCTGCCGCTACATAAGATTGGCTAAACCATGGCTTCCCTTTCTTGTTTTATGTTTCTTTTGACTTTTATCTCTAGATTCTAAATTTTATTTACCTGTTCTGCGGACATAAATATGTTCAGCAATTTCCTGTTCCATTGCTAATTGCATTTCTCCAACTTGAATGACGTAGGCGGGATACGTTTGATGGAGCCTAACTTTACTGCCTGGAACTATTCCTACCGTTAATAACCGATGAATTTCGGGATGATTTTGAGTTAATACATAAGCAACTCGTCCAGATTCACCCGTACTCAACCGCGATAACGGAACGATGATACTGGTTATTTGAACTTCTGCGCGACGACAACAATCACCCATCGGAATCTGACTACCATGGGGACATTCTTGTGGATGACCGAGCAAGGTGCAGATGCTTTGTTCTACTTCGAGCGAAATTATATGTTCAAACTCACAAGCATCTGAATCTACCTCTGTTTTTGGACGTTCTAAAATATCTACAAGTAACCGTTCAGCTAATCGCTGTCGCCGAATAATACTTATTGCTTGTTGAATTCCCATCGGAGTTAACTGGATATTGGTGCCACTTTTTTTTATTAGACCAT
The DNA here is from genome assembly GCA_026416715.1 of bacterium. Classification (NCBI taxonomy): domain Bacteria; species bacterium. The sequence continues at coordinate 11,356 of JAOAEQ010000007.1, read as the reverse complement.
CGTGTTCCATGTAGCGAATTACATCTTCACTGATCTGTTTTGAAATAGGAACAAATTGATCGGGATGTTTTTCCGGATGCAATTTAACCAATTCAAATTGTTCCCAAATTATGCTTAATGCTTCTTCGACCAATTTATTATCCATATAACGATTCTCTCCTCGTTCTTTAAAATCCAATTGATTTTAAGATACTATTTAATAAACCGCTAAAAATAATTGCATACAATATAACACTGCAAAATATTATCATCCCCCACTTGATTCCCTGCTCTTTGATGGTCACGAAAACCTGCGCAATACAGGGAATAAATAAGGTTATCGCAACGGCACTGACTACTATCTGCCGGTTAGATAACAGACCTTGCTGCGCCATAATTAATAATCCGGCAGCGCCATAATCCCGCCGAAGAAATCCAATGAAAAATATTTGGGTAACTTTTTTCGGCAATTCGAGAAATCCAACAACAATTGGGGATGTAAGCTGTTCGAACCAACGTAATACCTGAATCGTATCTAAGAAAAATAAGATTAGTGTACCTAGGATAAATAATGGAACTGCTTCTTTTATGTACCATAGAATTCTCGTCCCAGTCTTCAAAAAAATATTTTTGAATTGAGGTAATCGTAATGGCGGTAGTTCGATCAAAAAATTACTTCGTTTGCCGGGAATAAATTTCTCAGCAACAGCGCCCACGATTAATAGAGAAACAAGAATTGAACTCAACCAAACTAGCATTGCCTGCCAGGATAGAGCACTTAACATTGCTAATATCACACCAAGTTGAGCGGAACACGGTATCGCTAATCCTAATAGAATTATCGCAAGCAGCCGTTCTTTTTTGGTATCTAAAATTCGTGTAGTTAATACTGCCATTGTTCCACAGCCGAGCCCTAAAACTAGTGGAAGCACAGCTTTACCATGGAGACCTATACGACGCAGGATTCGCTGGCTCATAACAGCTAATCGCGGTAAATAACCGGAATCTTCTAGGAACCCAAAAAAAATAAAAAATGCGGTTACAATCGGAAATATTATGGCAAACGCATAGGTTAACGCCATAGTAACTAATCCGTATTCGCCCACTAACAATCGCTGAATAAACGAACTCGGAATGTTGTGATAAACTACTTGCGATATAAATGGATTTAGATATTTGTTGAATACTGTGTTATGCAAAAAGTCCACTCCAACGCCTGCAGCTAGTTTACCAACAAATTGATACATCAGATATAAAATCATGATACCGATTCCAGTTCCCCAAAACGGATGTAGTGTTAATCGATTTAATGCTTCTCGAATAGCGGTGCGTTTTAGTTTAACAAATTTAGCTACCTGATTGACTAACTCCTCTGCAACGCTAGACTGTTTTTCAGTTATTATGATGGACAAAGGTCTTGTAAATGATTCCTGCATCTCATGAATAATAGTTTGGAGTTCAACTTGTTGCGCTTCAGTTAAGCAAATAATCGAAGGGTTATTTTCTAAAATGGTATCATCTCCGCTTAACAACATAATTGCGATACCGCGTTTATTTTGAACTGTCGGTGGTAGCAATAATTGAATTTTTTTTAGCGCAGATTCAATCTTTTCACCGTAGTTTACAGTAAATTTACTATTCCCCCTTATAGGTTGAGTGCTTTGGTTATATTTTAAATTTGATATCGTTGATTTTAGGTCATTAATTCCCTCAGCGGTAATCGCAACCGTTTCTACAACTGGTATTTGGAGTTTTGTTGAAATCGCAGCAACATTTATCTGAATTCCACGTTCTTTCGCTTCATCGGCCATATTGAGGACCAACACCAAAGGAAGTCCTAACTCCAGTAATTGGAATGTTAAGATTAGAGTTCGTTGCAGATTCTTGCTATCTCCAACCTGTACAATATATATGTCCGGACGGGATAACAAAATATTTCGAGTAACGCGTTCGTCTTCCGATTCCGGAATTAGACTATTTATTCCTGGAGTATCAATAATCCGATATTTCTCTCCTCCAAATTTTCCTATGCCATCAGAAATTTCAACCGTGGTCCCCGGATAATTTGATACTGTAACATATTTCCCAGTTAAATGCCGAAAGATAACACTTTTACCGACATTCGGATTTCCAACCAGAACAACCGACGGTAACAAATCGTTAATTGCTATTGATTGCTGATGATGGAACATAACCTATACGGTTAAATATTAAATATTTATTAAATTAAAGCTAGCCACGCGAGCTGAGCTTTTTTGGTTTTTGCGTCTTGACATTTACTGTTTTTTTGGATTTTGTTGATATTTGACATTGTTTACAGTAGCCGTAGATTTCCAATTTATGGTTTTCTGCTTGAAATTCATGTTCTCGAACGATTAGTTCTTGCAACGATTCAATATCGGAATTAACGAACTCAACTGATTTCCCACAGGATAAACAAATTAGATGGTCATGATGCGGATGTGCATAGTGATGTTCGAACCGGGTAATCCCGTCGCTAAAACTTATTTCTCGCGCTAATCCTGCATCAGTTAAAAGTTTTAAGGTTCGATAGACAGTACTATAACCAATACTCGGATGCTTCGGCTTCAGCTGCAAATATAGTTCTTCAGCGGTGATATGCTGTTCTCGTTTTAAAAATGCATTCAATATAATTTCTCGCTGTTTAGTTTTTTTCAACTGCTGATTTCCTAAATGACTGATGAACAGCGCTTTTACATTAGGGTTATGTTTCATCAGATATCCTCCAGTAAAACCTAACTATTGTTATTTGATTTTGAATTTCATATTCAATTCTATAATACATGAGTATTTTTGTCAAATATTATTATCTCGTAATATCAAATAATGTCAAACGCTAAGACCCATAGCTCAATTCAATAGTAAATGCTTAAGAGTTGAGATTATGAAACGCTCTCACTCAATACATGTTTTTTCCATAGTGTTATTCAAATTGAAGACTTGACTAAGCTATGGTTAGTTATGGTTATATACTGGAGTTAGACCGAACGAGTTCATATCTTGTTCGGTCGAAATACAGTATAAATCAATGAGCAAGGGTTATCCAGTTGACGAATAAATGTTAGTCCAAAATGAAGAAGATTAAGCAGGAAAAGATAGCGAATCAGCGAATCGAGATTCGAATTCCGGATGTAACGCAAGTTCAAAATGGCGGGTTTTTTTAGCTATTTCAAGCGTTTCTCTTCTTTTAGCTAACGATAATAGCGCGAGTTTCGCTCCGCAACTTGCGGCATTCCCTATTGAGATAATCTTTTTAGATAATGATTTCGGAATCAATCCAATCGCGAGCACACTTTCCGGAAGAATATAATGACCAAATGCGCCAGCGAGAAGCACTTCATCAATTTGGTCATCACCGATATTAAGCTGCTTTTTTAAGATTTCGATACCGGTCGCAATTGCACTTTTCGCTAGCTGAACCTCACGGATATCTTGTTGTGTTAAATAGATATTCTTGGTTGTACAGATAACAAATTTATTTCCTTTTTTCTCTTCGATAATGCGGTTTTTAATTCGTTCACTGATATTTTTTCTAAGTTCATTTCTACCAATAATCCGTCCGCTAGCATCAATGATCCCAAGATTAACCATGATTGCAACCGCGTCAATAATCCCAGTCCCACAAATTCCGCACGGCGGCTGGTTTTCAATGGTGCTAATCCGAATATCTCCATTTTCAATCCAAACATGGTCAATAGCTCCGCTTGCAGCACGCATTCCTTGTTCAATATGGGCAGCTTCAAATGCAGGACCTGCAGCTGCTGAACAACATAATAGTTCATTTTTATTCCCTAAAACAATTTCACTATTCGTCCCCAAATCAATGATTAACCTTGTTTTTGTCGAATTATGACTATCTGTTGCGAGAATAACTCCTACTGTATCCGCTCCAACAAATCCTGCAATATTTGGTAAAATATAGACAGTTGCTCGCGGATTGACCGATCTTATACGTAACTCTGATGCTGAAACTTCGAATCCAAACTTAAATATCGGAACATAGGGTAAAGTACCTAATGTCGCTGGAGAAAGATTTAAAAATAAATGCTGCATGGTAGTATTGCCAACCACAGTCAATTCATAGATATGATTTCGATTAATTTTGGCTTGTTTACATAGTGTCTGAATGATATGATTAACCACATCAACGATTTTATGATGAAGCTGATTAGTTCCGTTCACTTCCTGTATTGCAAACTGGATACGGGAAACAACATCTGCGCCGAAAATAGATTGCGCATTCATTTCAGCTGATACTGCTAGTTCTTTTCCGGTAGTCAAGTCAAGTAAGGTTCCAACAACAGTGGTCGTTCCGATATCAAATGCTATTCCATAACAATGGTTCACAGTATTTCCCGGTTCGATATCAATGAGTTTTCCATCTGCGGTTAAGGTGACTGTTATTCGATAATTCGATTCCCGCATTACCCGAGATATTTTTGATAAAATGGTTCTATCCTGCTGAAAAGACAAAGTTGCATTCTCTAACTTTTCCGATAGAATTTCCCAATCTGATTTTTGATGAGCGAGATTCGGTGGGTCTAAAATAAGAAAATATTTTTTAATATTTGGGTCCGGTACAATATTAATTTCTAGCCCGGTATGTAATATTTTATGTTGTAATTCCCGAATCGGTTCGGGTATAAAAACTTCAATATCGCGATTAACAAACACCTGACATGCTAGCCGCCAACCTTCCTGCCATTCTTGTTCTGTAAAATATTCCTTCCCAATCGGTGCATCATTATAATCGATGGGCAAAATATGGACTCGACATTTCCCGCAGCTCCCATGACCACCACAGGGAGTATCTAAATATACGCCTGCCAGTTCAGCAGCTTGAATTAGTTTGGTATGTTTAGCTACTTTAATTTTTTTATTATTTGGTTGAAAAATGATATGAACCATTTATTGTATATTATTTGTGTATGGAAACCAACTTTATTATAACTCACTACGTGAATAAAAAAGAGAGTAACGCTACATATTTATTGACGTTACTCTCTTGAATATATTTGGCTATTAAAAATTTATTTAATTCCGCCGTTGCACCCATCTCTTGATTACTGGATCCCATTCCCAATGATATCCTGGTTTAGGAGCAAATGCCGGTTTCGGTGGAATCGGTTCCGGAGGAGGTGGCTTAACGCCAGGCGGTGGTGGCGGTGGTGTAACTATTCTAACTTCCCAATGACCAGGAACCCAAATCTTTTTTACTGGATCCCAAAATCCCGGTACCCAAACTTTCCCTTCAGGAACGATTGTTATTTTAACCCAAGCTCCTTTAATCCACTTTTTTAATACCGGATCCCAATATCCTGGTTTCCATTCAAACGGTCCTTCGGGAGGCGCTGGTCGCAATACCCATTTCCCAGGAACCCATTTCCAATACCTTCTTAATTTAGGAGGCGCTGGTGGTGGACCTGGTGGAGGTGGTGGTACTCCTGGATGCCATGCTACTTTTGGTTCCCAATGCGCGGGTTCCCAAACCCAAACTTTTCCAGCTGGAGGTGGATATGGTGGTTGTCCTTCCTGAGCAAAAACCTGAGCGAATATTCCAAACAGTAAAATTGCTGCCATTAAAAAACTTAAACGCAACTTCATCGTTATCCCCCCTTTCATTTCAAACTATATTTAAATTAATTGGCTGAATAAAGTATACTATCTAATACCTTTTTTTTCAATAGGGAAATTAAGATTTTTTTCTTTTATAAAATGCAAAATTTATACCAATTTTTATTTCTCAGAATTTTCTCGCATTATCTTTGAACGATTTTATTATTTTTCAATAAATAATTCTATGCTAAAATGAAATTAACTATTTACAAAAGGAATAGTATATGTTTAACATTTTTTAAATCCAATGAATAGATATCCTATTTTATTAACAACAATCTGTGTCATTTTTTATTGTCAATCCTGCGGACAAGAAAAACAATCTACAGGCAAGATTGATTATCCTAAATTACGGGAACAAATGGTTCAACAGCAGCTTATCGCACGTGGAATCCAGGATACAACTGTTCTTGCAGTCATGCGAAAAGTTCCTCGACATCTTTTCGTTCCTGAAAAATATCGCGCCGAAGCTTATAATGATTATCCTCTTCCAATTGGAGAAGGACAAACTATTTCCCAACCATATATCGTTGCGTTGATGACAGAATCACTGAAATTAAAGCCACAAGAAAAAGTACTCGAAATTGGTACCGGCTCAGGATATCAAGCAGCAGTATTAGCTGAAATAACGAAAAATGTTTACACTATTGAAATCTTACCGTCATTAGCAACTACTGCAGCGAAACGGTTGACCGAACTTGGATATACTTCCGTTAAAGTAAAATGTGGAGACGGATATCAGGGATGGAAAGAATACGCACCGTTTGATGCGATTATTGTCACCTGTGCACCTGAAGATATCCCAAAAGCGTTGGTTGATCAATTAAAAGATGGCGGACGAATGGTTATCCCGGTTGGAGAAATTCCAAACCAGATGCTTTATTTAGTCGAGAAACGAAAAGGTACAGTTGTACGAAAAGGTATTATCCCGGTACTCTTTGTTCCTATGGTACATGGAAAATAAGTTCTTATTAGAGAGAAATCTGAGCAGATAACGTTATCTTTTACTCAAATAGCCACCAGAATCGATTGACTTCTGTTGCTGCCGGAGTAACCACAAAAGTTACTGGTAAATACTGCGGACTATTTAATGCACCATTAGCGGTAATAGTAATTTGACCATTATATATATCTTGGGTTAATGCCCCAACTTTAACACCTACTTGAGCAGTTTGTACACCGAATGCATCTACTGAGCCTGAAGTAGGATTGATATATAACCACGTCGCATTTGTTGTTGCTGACCAAGTGAAACTTGGCGAACCGTCATTAAATATCTGAATCGTTTTCGGTGCTGGATCAGAACCACCTTGTGATGTGGTAAAGCTCATTGAAGTTGGCAGAATTCGCAAACTCGCTTGCGGCGGAGTAACTACAAAAATTACTGTTACAGTCTGCGGGCTATACAACGCTCCCGAGGCTGTGATAATAACCTGGCCAGTATAGTTCCCATAAGTTAAACTGCCCAGGGTTACCCCAATTTGGACTGTTTGTACTGCGTAAGCATTTACAATCCCAGAAGTTGAACTGATATATAACCACGATCGATTCCAACTCGCTGACCAAGTGAAACTTGGTGAACCATCATTAAATATCTGGAGCGGTTTCGTCGCGGGATTAGAAGTGCCTTGTTGAGTCGTGAAACTCATGGTTGTCGGCAGAATGCGCAAACTCGGTGCTGCTGAAATAGCGCTGATAGTAACATTATCTATCCAAGTTCCTTCCGATGACGTTGGGTTCCCAGCATGATTTTCGCGAAACCCGATTTGGAATGCTCCGGAAATCGGTCCTCCAGCAGGGATTGCCCCGGTGTAAATAGAAATATTATTTATTTTTGCAATAAGTTGATTACTTGCTGGATTGATTGATAACGCAAATGTTGTCCAGCCGCCATCAGGTGCACCAGTTGATGCTCGACTCAACGAACCTAACAGCACCACCTTTTCGGTATCCATATTGTCATTGGTTGCATAAACAAATTCAAATATTCCTGGATGGTCAGGTCGTCCATCGTTCAATCCCACCCCATTGCGGTTCTCATAAATTAACCAATACCCGGTTTCATATCCGCTATAATCATCATAGGTATCGCTAGTAAAGAAAGTGCTACCTTGTCTTCCACAAATTCCGACCGCTATCGCCTGCGTTGTTGCCGTTGATGCAGGAATATAGATTTCCCCGGTAACAGTATATCCGGTACTATTTTGTCCAAGAGCGGCATCGCCGATGAATCCTATTACCCCTCCGCCAGCAGTATCAACGCAACGATATGCATTGCCGCCACTTGGCGATGCTGGTAATCCAGCTGAAGTCGGATTGGTTAAATGAATTGTATCGTAAGTTTGATATAACGAAAATGGTGCCGATGAAAAATCATAATTGCTACCTAATGGAACCGAGTTACCATTTGGAGCACCCGGTGTTGCCGGCATAACGGAAAAATCGTTTCCATTGATGTAAGTATCTTTCCCATCAGGATACCGACCCATAGTATAAGTACTACCTAAACTATTAGTTCCAGTAGCAATTTCACCTAACCACGGATATCCATTCTGTGTAACCCCGAGTGTTTGCTTTCGAATTAAATCATCCAGACCACCAAACGCTTCATATACGACTGAATCATATACACAACCATTAGCCACATTGTAAAGCTGGAGTCCGGTTGGGTCATCATTTGGAATGTTATCTACGGAGGTGCTAAATCCGGATGTATAATCGACATTAGGTGTACCAGGATCACCAATGACGAAATAACCGTATCCAGCACCATCATCGGGAATTGAATATCCGGTTAAATTAAACGATGCAGTAACCGCACCTTGGGTTCGTTCGAAAATGCGAAGTTGCATTCCGTTCGGAAATGGACCTGCTGGTCCATAAATTTCAATAAACTCTTGTGCAGGATTGGCATATCGGAATTCGTTGATTACATAGTTCTTTCCACTAGGATTCGTATGGAGATAAGACAATTCATCAAAATAAACTGAACCAGAACCTGCACCGCCTCCTTCTATCAGGAATCCGATAAACGCGATATCTTTTGTACCAGTAGTAGATGAATCAAGAATTCCGTCCCCGTCAATAAACGCTGGTTCATTAGTATTATAAGCATGAATCTGTGTCGGGTCGGTTAAATCCCATTCCATTAATTGCCAACCAACTGTGGTGAGTGAAATCGGATTTGATTTTTCTAATTCACGCTGGTTATCCATCAGAATCATTGCAACTGACCGACCAGAATATACGCTGGGTATATAAAGATACGCACGAAATTTAGAGTTTCTATCCGTATATGCTTTAGCCGAATTGATATCTGTTACCGTAGTATCAGACCCATCATTGAGTATCTCATGTCGGAAAAATAGTTTGTTACCGGAAGCATTTTCAAAATCAAAGGTTACTTGCATTGCTTTATCCGAATTAGCTGGTTTACCTGTTCCTGCTGGAGCAGCTGCAATAGCACGGGCGGAATCGCTATCAGTATCACCGATAGTATCCGGCGATTCGTTCGGGTCACGCCATCGTAAATCTAAATCTACCAAACCATTCTGCGCTTCAAATTTTTCAAATAAATAGTTTCGTTCACCTGGTGGCGTAAAAATTTCCTCACAGAGTTGATATGGTTGACCATACGTTCTTGTTCGAGAGACAACCGATTTTGTTATCGGGTCATACGATGTCCCTTCACATAACCAGTATAATGACCAAAACCCTACTCCACGTAGACGTTTTCCATTATGAATTCCACTAGAATCTTGCCAACTTTTCGTTAGGCGAATTTTATATTCTAACGATTCCATATCATCCCAAGTAACACAATGCGTGGTACTGCTCGTATAAGTATACCAAGCTACTTCATCACCGCGTCGATAATTATTGATGTATGGTCCGCCATAAGTCGGCTCTAATGTGGTATCATATAATCCATCTGAAAACCCAATTGAAGTTGCGCTCGTTCCGGTACCATTATATACATTGGTTCCTGTCCAATCTCGACCATATAGTGAAATAACTAGAACACACTTATCAGCAGGTAATCCAGCATCAAGATAATTATTCACTTGGGGTACAAAATTATCGCAATCAGAAATTGCATGTGCGGTTAACCCTGAACCCCAATCGTAACAACTATATAGCATATAATCTATATAATCTTTTATTGCAGGAATATCCCAATAAGTAGAACTATAAATCGCATGCGTATAAACACTCAACTCTTTCGGTGGATTCACCGATTTTAATGCTGTGTAGAGGTCTTTAATAAACTGGGTTATCCCATTTCTTGTCGTTGTATTCCAACTAAATTCTAAATCAAGACTAACCCCAGCACAATAGGAATCAGTGGTAACTTCCGCCATAATATTGTTAATCAGAGTTCGGCGTAATGTTGAATTCTGCATTACAATAGGTAGTGTCGTATCATCATCAAAATTTTTATTACGCACCACCATTACTACTTTTACACCGTTGAGCTGCGCTGCACCACCAGATTTAAATGCTGTTGGACGATTATCCCATGAAGTTAAATTGATATTTCCAGTTGAATCAAAATCAATAAATGTATATCCGATATGAGTTAACGCATGCCAGCGATAATGATATTCATAACCATCGACCTGCTGATATCCGAAGACAATACAATTCGTATCCGTACTTGGAGCACCGGCACTCACTATTGGCGGAACAAATTCTGGTCTCGGTTGTTTTAAAGCTTCCTGAATTTCTGGTTCTAATTCGATTTTGAGTCCTTTAGTCATATCATAGTGTTCACCATGGATAGAATGCGTTTGGATAACCGCACCATCTGTTTGGGTGGATTGTATCATAAATTCTTGAGCATAACTAGGAATAAACAATACTACAAAACTTATACCTAATATCAGGAATAAGATTCTCTTCATTATATTTCTCCGGTGATAAAAGAAGTCAATGGATTGATCATAATCTATTAAAAGGCTTATTCATCATACCTCATTCCATTGTATATTTTTATTAGTATATCACAAAGACATAGAATTTAGCCACAATAGTAATTGACGAATAATGAAACCAAGTTAAGGGTGCATCATTTTTAGAAATATTAGATGAAAACCGAGTTCCACAGCCGAAAAGATAAATAAAAAACGCCATTAGCATAATTTCTAATGGCGTTGATCAATAAAATCCCGGCAACGGCCTACTCTCACGCGCAGTCTCCCACGCACTACCATCGGCGCTGAAGGGCTTAACTTCCGTGTTCGGGATGGGAACGGGTGTTTCCCCTTCGCTATAGTCACCGGGAAAATGGATTTCGTTTCATTCGTTATTGAAGCCAGAGCAAATAATATGGTCAAGCCGCACGACGGATTAGTACGGATAAGCTCAGTAGATTACTCTACTTACACATTCCGCCTATCAAACTCGTAGTCTTCGAGTCGTCTTCAGGGTTCTGATGTTGCCACCAGAACACGGGAGAATTTATCTTGGGAGCAGCTTCATGCTTAGATGCCTTCAGCGCTTATCCCATCCGAACATGGCTACCCAGCTGTGCCGCTGGCGCGACAACTGGTGCACCAGAGGTTCGTCCATCCCGGTCCTCTCGTACTAAGGACAGCTCCTCTCAAATTTCCTACGCCCGCGACGGATAGGGACCGAACTGTCTCACGACGTTCTGAACCCAGCTCGCGTGCCGCTTTAATGGGCGAACAGCCCAACCCTTGGGACCTACTTCAGCCCCAGGACTGTCTCTTATACACAT